>DYKL01000517.1 GCA_020722645.1 Acetofilamentum sp.
AAAAAAAAACGAAGTTTGTGTAAATTTGTAACTGCTCATGACTAAACATTCAACTAACTAATAACCAACTATTTAAAAAAAGTTGTCATAGGTAGCTACGAAGCAAATGTAACAATAAAATTAAAAATAACTAAGGGTAAAAATCAAATCAAGTGTATTAATAATAGCAAAGTTCTAAAATGCCTGACAACAATAAACATATTGAACTCATAATCAAACATCTGGCAAACGAAATTACAGATTCTGAAAAAATTCAGCTTCAAGAATTAAATTCTCAAAATCCTGAAAATTTAAAATTATTCGATGATTATCAAAAAGTTTGGAAATATACCGAAGAAAAAATACCTCAGGTAGTTCAAGATATTGACTTAGAACAAGAATGGAATAAACTGCAAAAACTGACTAATTCTAATTCCTACCAAAAAAAGGCAATTGTCAAATCAATATGGAAATACGTTGCAAGTGTCGCTGCATTGGTGGTGTTATTTGTTGGTTTATATTTTATTTTCGGAACAGGCAAAACAAATATTCTGGAATCGCAAAATCAGGTAGTAGAATTTCAACTGCCTGATAATTCGCATATTACTCTGAACTCAAATTCAAAAATTGAGTATCCAAGAGATTTTGAAAACAACAGAACTGTTAATTTGAAAGGAGATGCCTATTTTGTAGTAGAACACAATCCCCAAAAACCTTTTATTGTCAAAACCGAAAAATATTATGTAGAAGTTATCGGTACTGAATTTTACGTAAACACAACCAACGAATTTGAAGTGATTGTTAATCAGGGAGTTGTTAAAGTTTACAGCATCGAAAATAAATCTGACAGCACAATTCTGAGAGCCGGTGATAAAATAATCGCAAATAATGAACAAATTGAAAAAACAGTTACTGATAATCAAAATTATATCGCTTGGAAAACAGGTAAAATAATTTTTACAAATACAAAATTAAACGAAATTGTTAATGTTCTGCAACATACTTATAATGTCGAAATCATAATTTCAGACAACAAACTTGGCGAGCTTCAAATGACGGCAAGCTTCGACAATCAAACATTGGAGTCGGTTTTTAAAGTTTTGGAGGAAACACTTGACCTTAAAATTACAAAACAAGGACAATAATTTATTATTTATCGTTAGCTATTCGCTTTTTTGGATTTGCAACCTGAAATCACTATAAATCAATTACTTATTGAACTTGGATTTGAAAGTCGAATTAGCTGGATAAAAAATTTAATGGCGGTTTTGTATTACAAAAAATGCCCCGAAGGGCAATTTTTTTATTCTATAAATCGTCGTCAACGTCTTCCACAGGTGGTCTTATCACTGTAATGATAATGCTCCTTTCAACTGCTTTCCAATAGCCTTTGCCGTTTCTGATAAGTCTGATTGGACGAGGACTATCTGAACCGTAACATTCCACAAAAACCTTAAAATTACCTTCGTTTTTGTCGCCACTGTATGCATTTGAAGAAAAGTCCATTTGTGTCGGAAAGTCATAAGTGTAACCATTTTCAGGAGAAGCTCCTTTGAAATATGAATCAATTACATAAGGATACTGAGCAAACTGTCTGTCAAACTTTTGAAACTCAGATTGACTTAAAGCAAAACCCTTATAAATAGAGCCTTCTTGCAAACGACTTCTGTCAACAGCAATAACAACTCACTGTGAACCGATTTCCGGATCAGTCAGATAAATTTTCAATGCAAGAATAAACATTACGGCACCTCTTGCCGGTGTAGTTGCTATGTTATCACGCATTTCAATAAATTCTTCTACTGTTGCCGGAACTTTGTCAATTTTTACAATATGGACATTTAGAATACCTGAAATAATCAATGTCCAATAGTTCGGCATATTTCATAGTAATTTGTTAATTTTCAGCGAATTATGTTTATGCGAGTAACAAATTGGTAAATAATTGAAAATCAATA
>DYKL01000518.1 GCA_020722645.1 Acetofilamentum sp.
AAAATATTAGCCTAAAAAATTTTGTCTTGCCTACGTTTTTTTGTTAAAAATGCATACATCACTTGATATTATTGCAATAGACCCAAATTTAGCCGGTGAACATCCGTTGTAATCTCTAACTTCCGCCACAGCAACCAAAACCCCGCAGGTTTGAGAAAAACCTGCGGGGTTTGTCAATTTACGCCGTTCGGGATTTGAAATTCAGAACCCCAGCGTGGTGAAGCTTTCGGATTTCAAATCCGAAACAGCATTGGTTAAAATATTATATAAATATATAGTAATTGTTGTTATTTGTTGATGTTTATTTGTCTTTTTTATACAGATTTCCCCTTAACCCCTGTATTTTCGAATAAAAACGAACTCCAAAGGGTAAGGGCGGAATTTTTTGAAAATTAAGGACTTAATTTTCAGTGATTTATACGAATTATGATATATTTATGTGGTTATATTGACATATAGATATAAATAAATATGATTTTGTCGAATTTTACATCAAAAAAGGGCTTTTAATTGTCTGATAATTGTCAGACAAGTCTGATAAACAGAGTTTTGTCAGAAATTAAGCGGATTTTTTTTTGTTTTCTAAAAATATATTAATTTTGGACAAATTCTTTAAAATAATCTGCTATGAAATTTGAAATTGTTCTTAACACTGAAAATGCGACAGAAGAAATCGAAAATCTTAACGAATATATTCGCGAACAAAACCTAAAAGGTGTAATGACAAAACTCGTTGAAAGACCACCGCAACAAGGTGAAATGAGCATAGGCGATTATATGCCTGTTATTGAACTTTTACTTGGTTCTACGGTTGTAGCTGCCGGTGTTAAAGGTCTTTTTGATATAATCAAAAATTATTTCGATTTGCAAAAAGAAAAATTAAAAAACAAAACCGAACAACACAAAATTTCATTTAATATTGAAACCGACGGAAAAAAAGTGGATTTGCAATTAACTTCTTTTGATGAAAAAGAACGTCAAAATTTTATTAAAACTATTGATAAAGTCTTGAAAAAATAATGGATAAATTATCTCTCGACATTAATAAAACTAAGGCTATCCTAATAGGTGTCAGCGAATACGAGTTTTTACAACCTATTAAACCTGCAAAAAGAAGCGTAGAAGATTTTGTGAAAATTTTGACTAATAATGATTTGTTTGGTTTACCTGAAAAAAACATCAAAACTATTGTCAATAAACGAAATGATGAAATTTTTGACGAAATTGTTGATTTTTTGGATAATGTTGAAAATATTGACTACGAAACTTTGTTGTTTTACTACGTAGGGCACGGAATAAGAGAAAGCGAAAAAAACAGGGAATTGTTTCTTACTGCCGTAAACACTAAAAAACACATCATAGAAAGTTCTGCAATTAGGTATAACACAATAAAAGAACGTCTGGAAAAATCTCATTGGCAAAAAAGAATTGTGATTATTGATGCTTGCTATTCGGGTTTGATTGCTATGGACGACAACGAAAAAAGATTGACCGAAGACGAAATGGACATTAAAGGAACTTATGTTCTCACTTCTGCCGGTGATGAAAAATCCTTTTTCGATACCAACGAAAAATATACCTTTTTTACCGGAGAATTTCTGAAAATTATCGAAAACGGAACACCGGAACTCAAACCATATCTTTCGCTTGATGATATTTTTATCCAACTGCAAAAAAATCTAAAACAGTCAACACCTCACAAAAAGGAAAATTTTAATACCCGCGAATTTTATATGTTCAAAAACAAACAGTACGACAAGGCTGTACTGTTTATAAATCAGGCAAAAGCTTATTATAAGGAATGCGATTATGAAAAAACTATTGAGCAATATAATTTGGCTCTTATAGAACTTGCAAAAGCCGGCAAATATAATATTATTGAGTCCGGTATAAAAACTCCCTCTTTTTTTAAGCTCGTATAAATGCGATATTTG
>DYKL01000065.1 GCA_020722645.1 Acetofilamentum sp.
TGGCTGCCTTTGATGAAACAAAACAAATACAATTTTGTGCATTTTTTGATAAATGGAAATTGCAATGATGTTGCAACATTAGAATTAAATCCAAAACCGGATTCAAAAATTAGAATTTATATGGTTTTTACAGGTTTAGATGAACCTTTTTCGATAAAGCCACAAACTCTTGAAACCATTGACAGAAGCGGGTTTGTGCTTGTAGAGTGGGGCGGAATGGATATATAAAAAATGTTTAATTAAAAAACCGGCTTATTGCCGGTTTTTTTCTTTAAAAATCTTCTATTTGGACTTTATATTTCATAATAAATTCTTCGATTGGTCTTTCAAAATAACCGGATTCGAGTTTTTCTTTAATATCTTTGAATGCTGCAATAGTTCTATCAACGTGTTGTAATGTATGAACAGCAGTAGGAATAATTCTGAACATAACAACATCTTTTGGTACAACAGGATAAACAACTACTGAACAGAAAATTTTATGGAATTCTCGCAGTTCTATAAGCATACTGCCGGCAAGTTCCGCTCTACCATGAATAAAAACAGGAGTTACCGGTGAATTTGTTTTTCCTATGTCAAATCCCATTTCTTTTAAGCCTGATTGTAAAGCTCTAACAATTTTCCATAAATTGTCTTTATGACTAGAATCTGAACGTAACATATCCAATCTTTTTAATGCTCCGAAAACCATAGGCATTGGCAATGATTTGGCAAAAACCTGAGAACGTAAAACATATTGAAGATAGTCAATTATTTTTTTCTCTGCAGCAACAAAACCTCCAATCAGAGCCATTGCTTTGGCAAAAGTAGAAAAATAAACATCTACACCATCTTGAACGCCAAAATGTTCACCTGTTCCGGCACCTGTTTTTCCCATTGTTCCAAAACCATGAGCATCATCAACCAATAATCTGAAACTATAATCTTTTTTCAACGCAACAATTCCGTCTAATCTGCCTAAATCTCCTGCCATTCCAAAGACACCTTCGGTAATTACTAAAATACCACCGTTTGTTTTTTCTACTACCTTTTTTGCATGTTCAAGCTGTTTTTTGAGGCTTTCCATATTATTGTGCTCAAATACAAATCTTTTACCGAAATGCAACTGACAACCGTCTAGAATGCATGCGTGAGATTCCGAATCGTAAACAATAACATCATTTCTGTCAACTAAAGACTGAATAATTGATACCATACCTTGATAACCGTAGTTTAGAAGATATGCTTTTTCTTTATGAACAAAAGCAGCTAATTCGCTTTCAAGTTTTTCGTGATATTTTGTGTGTCCTGACATAAGTCTTGCTCCCATAGGATAAGCCAAGCCCCATTCTTTTGCTGCTTCTGCGTCAACTTTTCTGACTTCGGGATGGTTTGCCAGACCCAAATAGTTATTCAAACTCCATGTTAATACTTCTTTGCCGCGAAACATCATTTCGGGTTTTATTTCACCTTCAAGCTTTGGAAAAGATATGTAACCATGTGCTACATTTCTGTATTGTCCAAGTGAACTTTTCTTATTTCTTAGTTTTTCAAAAATATCAGTCATCTTATTCTGATTTAAAAGTTTTTTGTAAAATTATTTGCAAATGTATAAATCTTAATTGATAAAAAAAATATTTTAAAAACACATTGTTTTGTAACAATAAACTTTTGCTTTGCATCAATATTTGCAGTGTAATTCTCAATAAAAAAAATATCATTTTGAAATAATAAAAAAAAGTGGTAATATTGTAAAAAAAAAATAATGCCGAAATTCTTTTCTATAATAGTATTTGTAGTGTTTCTGAGCATTTCTGTTTTTTCTCAGGATATCGACCCGCAAACTCAATCAAAAATTGATGAATACAAACAATTGGTTGAAAAATACAAACAAGAAGGAAATACATCTAATACAGTTAATTATCTTATTAAAATTGGAAATTTATACTGGTCTGAAAATGATGCTACTCAGGCATTGGAAGCATTTAAAGAAGCTGAAAATATACTAGCCAATACAACAAACACCACAGCCAAATCTCAACTTTTTAATTTTATGGCAGGTATATATATGGGAACAGGAGATTATTCCAAAGCAGAAGAGTATTACAAAAAATCTTATGATTTAACATCATACAATTTAGACAATGTTGCATTAATAAACTTGCTGTTTAATATAGGTTCTACTCAAACAAGTCAAGCGAAATATAATGATGCAATTAATACATACAATGAGGTTTTGTCTATCGCTATGGAAATTAATGACTACGACATGGTTATTAATTCATCGGCTAAAATAGCCAATTGTTATGACGCTATTGGTGACGAACAAAATAAAAATAATTATCTGAATATTTCTATGAATTATGAAAGACAGAAGAATGAAGAAATATTAAGAAAGCAACAAGAAGAAACTCAAAATCAAAGAGATTTAGCCCAAAAAAATGCCCTTCGACTTGAAACACAGATGTACAGAAATAAAATGATTTCAGATTCTTTAGCTCATCAACAGGTATTAACTGAACAAAAACAGAACGAAATTGAACTTCTGAATAAACAAAAAGAACTTCAGGATTTATTAATTGAACAGCAGGAGAAAGAACTACTATATGAAAAACAGGTTGCTAAAGCAAGAAACAGAGTAATTACGATACTTATTGTCGGTATTATTTTTATTATTGCTGCTTTTTTCTGGATTTTCAGATTATATTTAATCAATAAAAAACAAAAAGAACAACTTAATAAATTTAATATTGAACTTCAGGATAAAAACGAAAAAATAAATAAACAAGCTATTATATTAGAAAAACAGAAAAAAGACATGGAAATTCAGAATAAAAAAATAAATGACAGTATAACTTACGCCAGCAGAATACAACAAGCTATACTTCCGGTTAAAAATGCCATTGAAAACAGCTTTAAAGGAGCTGTGATTTTTTATCGCCCCCGTGATGTTGTAAGTGGTGATTTTTATTGGTTCACAAAAATGGGAAACGAAAAAATAATAGCAGCAGTGGATTGCACAGGGCATAGTGTGCCGGGAGCTTTTATGTCTATGATTGCCAATACTTTGTTAAATGAAATTATTAAGACAAAAGGTATTACTGATTTGGCAAAAGTCCTGCACGAATTGAATAAGGGGGTTATTGAAAACCTCCACAGTTCAAAAAATGTAGAAGGGTTGAATGACGGAATGGATATTTCTTTATATAAATTTGAAGAAGGTAAAAGAACTGCAAAATTTGCATCTGCTAATCACGTTTCTGTTATTTTTGTTGATGAAAATCAAACAGTTGTTGAAGGAGATTATTTTTCAATCGGAGGTATGGAAGATCAAATTGAAGTTACATTTCACGAAAAAGAAGTTAATTTGGGAGAAAAAGCTACGATTTATATGTTTTCAGATGGATTTATCGACCAGTTTAATAAAAAAGGGAAAAAATATATGTCTAAAAGATTTATCGAATTTTTGCAGGATATTTATACTTTAAATTTTAACGAACAGGAAGAAAGGCTTTTGATTGAATTTGAAAAATGGAGAGAAGACTTCCGCCAAATTGACGATATCCTTGTTATTGGTCTTTCAGTTTAATTATTCCATAGATAATTTATACTAAACCGCTATCAAATTTTTTATGTAGCTAATTCAACTTTAAAATCCGAATTCTATAATTAGTTGATTTATATTGTTTTCGGATTGCAAATCATTATTGTCCGAAACCTTGTATTAAAAATTTGTCGTTAGCCTACTCATACGCTTTGCGTCATTGCGAGGCTTTGCTTCGTACGCTTTGCGTCATTGCGACCACGAGGAACAAAGTGGGAAGCAATCTCTAACTCGTTAAAACCGGTTCTTCGTAGGGTCTGCTTCTTGCTTCGTTCCTCGCAATGACGTCCGCCTCGCAGAGACGGTTGCCTCGCAGACACGGTTTGCCACAGACGCTTTGCGTCATTGCGAGGCACGAAGCAATCTCAAGCCCAAACCGGTCTGCTTCGCAAAACCTCGCAGAGACGGTTTGCTTCCTACACATTGCGTCATAGATAGGCTTTGCTTCTTACGCTTTGCGTCATTGCGAGGCTTTGCTTCGTTCCTACCTATGACAACTTTTTTTAAATAGTTGGTTATTAGTTAGTTGCATGTTTAAGTCATGAGCAGTTACAAATTTACACAAACTTCGTTTTTTTTTATTGTCATTCTACTTTTATGCAAAATTTTATTTTTGCTTCTCACTCGCAATGACGTTTGCCTCGCAGAGACGAAAAGTCTGGAAAAAAAATGTAAGCAGCAAAACTTGGAGTTATTGTGGCTTTTAATACATAGTTTTAATCGAAATCAACTTTTTTTAACTATTTAAAATACAATTATAAAACGTAATGTGTTTAAATATAACGTTTTATGTTTCGGACAATAATGATTGCAAATCCGAAAAAGCGAACATGTTTATTTACAAATTATAAAAGTGGTTTAGTATAAAACTCAATAAATTAATAACTTAAAACATTACAAACTTTCGACTTATTATGGTTAAATCAATTTTTGAACATCGATCAATAAAAAAATATAAAGAAACTCCGGTTTCTGACGAATTACTAAAAAAAATAATAGAAGCCGCTATCAGAGGTTCAAATACAGGAAATATGCAATTATATAGTGTTATTGTTACAAAAAACACTGAAATAAAAAAACAACTCTGGGAGGCTCATTTTAAACAAAATATGGTTGTTCAGGCTCCTGTTTTACTTACTTTTGTTGCTGATATTAACCGTTTTCATAAATGGTGTCAGATAAATAATGCTGGAAAAGCTTATGATAATTTTTTGTGGTTTTATAATGCTTCAATTGATGCCGTAATTGCCGCTCAAAATGCTTGCATTGAAGCCGAAGATAACAATCTTGGTATTTGCTATCTAGGCACTACAACTTATATGGCTCAAAAAATTATAGATATTCTTGAGCTTCCAAAGGGGGTTGTTCCTGTTACAACCATAGTTTTAGGTTACCCTGATGAAAACCCGCCTTTAACAGACAGACTTCCATACAATGCTGTCGTTTTTGACGAAAAATATAAAGAATTTTCTGATACCGAAATTGAAAATCTCTTTTATGAAAAAGACAATTCTGAATTTACAAAATCACTAATAAACGAAAATCAAACCGAGAATCTGGCTCAGATTTTTACTCAAAAGAGATACAAACTTTCTGATAATATTTATTTTTCTAAAGAATTTTTAAAAGTTATTGAAAAGCAGGGATTTATGAAAAATGATTAACTAATCAATAGAGCTTGTTTTTTTGAAGTAATACAAAGCAGAACGGTCTTTTATCATATATTTCTGTTGTGCATTATCCGGAATTTCTTTGCCGTCTAAGTCGTCAATAGTTTTTACGGCATAATTAATCGGTACAATTTCATATTTTTTATGCTTGAAATTGTCAAAATTTACCTTTTTTTCAATTCCGGCAACATTTTCTTCATTAAAACTTAGCGTAAGGATAAGATAATCAAGAGTATCTATTTCTATATAAAAAGAATCTGTTGGAATCATCATCAATTGTCTTCCGTTTATAAAGGGAATAAATTCTGCATCTGGATATGAAGTGTCAATTTCAATTGACTTATTTTGAGAAAAAACAGAAAAATTTATTAACAAAAAAAATAAAGCAAACGATGTTGTGAATTTGTTGATTTTCAATGCAATACTGTTTTTTTTATTGTGATTTAATTAAAACAAAATTATAATTTTTTTTATTTTTGATAAGAAGTATTTGTATGATTTAATTTTTTTTTACTTTTACAGCGAAATTTTAAAATTAAATTATTATGAAAAAATTTGTTTTTTCTGCATTAGCAGTTGTTTTCGCAATGTTTTTGATGACATCTTGCAACAAAGACGTTGAAAAAGAAATCGTTGGCAAATGGAAAATCGAAAAAGCCGATATTTCTAATTTAGAAGAATTGGTTGTTGAACTTGCCGAATCATTTGGATTAGGCGAAGCCGAAATCGAAGAAATGAAAAAAGAAATGCAAGAAGATATGAGCAACGAATTTATCGGTTCAACTATCGAATTTGTTGAAGACCACACTTTCAAATCACCAGATAGCGAAGGTAAATGGACTTATAACAAAGAAGAAAACAAAATTGAAATCGAAGAAAACGGTGCTAAATACGATTTAATCGTTGACAAACTTATAGGAAACACTTTAGATTTAACTATGGTATTTAGTGAAAATGAAATGGAATTCAAATTTACCATGAGTTTATCTCGTCAATAGTTATTTCTATATCAAACAAAAAAAACGTGCTTTTATGCACGTTTTTTAATTTGTTTAAAAATAATTGATTTTAATTTTTCTTAATATCTGATTATGAATAAAATTGTTATTACAATCTTTTTGTCTTTTTTTATTTTAGTTTCTTCATGTAACTTATTAAAAAATTCCAACAAAATTGAAAATGATATTGTCGGCAAATGGAAAATCGAAAATGCCGATCTTTCTAATTTAGAAGAATTGGTTGTTGAACTTGCTGAATCATTTGGATTAGGCGAAGCCGAAATCGAAGAAATGAAAAAAGAAATGCAAGAAGATATGAGCAACGAATTTATCGGTTCAACTATCGAATTTGTTGAAGACCACACTTTCAAATCACCAGATAGCGAAGGTAAATGGACTTATAACAAAGAAGAAAACAAAATTGAAATCGAAGAAAACGGTGCTAAATACGATTTAATCGTTGACAAACTTATAGGAAACACTTTAGATTTAACTATGGTATTTAGTGAAAATGAAATGGAATTCAAATTTACCATGAGTTTATCTCGTCAATAGTTATTTCTATATCAAACAAAAAAAACGTGTTCTTATGCACGTTTTTTTGTTTTTTTAATACTACACCTTAAATCCGCAAGTCTTTTCGTAAGTGGTTGCAGGTGAAAACACCTGCAACATGTAGTTTGCACCAGTCAGGTGTTTTCACCTGGCTGAATTTCAGATATATAAATATAGACTTACGGATTTAAGGCTACTCATTAATTTATTATTTTATTTTGAAAATTACAAAAAAAAACTTTCTTTTGCATTTCAATTTGCTACTAACAAATCAAAATAATTAATATGTTTAAAGGACATCCAAAAGGATTACTTGTTGCGTTCTTCTCAAATATGGGCGAACGCTTCGGATACTATACGATGCTTGCAGTATTCGTGTACTATTTACAAGCCAAATTTGGCTTTTCGTCTGAACAAGCCGGTCAATATTATGGAAGCTTCTTGTTTGGTATATATTTTTTGCCATTGCTTGGCGGTATTATTGCCGATAAAGTTTTTGGTTACGGCAAAACAATAGCACTTGGCTTAGTCGTACTTTTTTTAGGCTACGTTATTTTAGCTATTCCCGACAGAGGTATTGGTTTAATAATAGTTGCATTAACTGTGATTTCTCTTGGTACAGGTTTTTTTAAAGGCAATTTGCAAGCATTAGTAGGCAATATGTACGATGACCCTCGTTATTCAGCCAATAGAGATAATGCCTTTAATATTTTTTATATGGGTATTAATATAGGAGCTTTCTTTGCACCTTCTGCCGCAAGAGCTGCAAGTAATATTGTACTACATTTCAAAGGCTTAATTTATGACCCTAAATTTATCAAACAAGCTCATGAAGTCCTCAATGATAAGTTGGTTGATATGACCGCTTTCCAAAATTTTGCTCATCAATACGCTTCGCAAGTTGTTGATATGAAGGAATTTGCACAAACATATATTAATGCCATTGCACAATCCTACAACGCTGCTTTTGCTGTTGCTGCTGCAAGTATGATTATTTCTCTTTCGATATTTTTGATTTTTAGAAAACATTACAAATCTGCCGATGTTACAGAAAAGCAAAAAGCCAAAAATACAGAGCTTAAATCTCAAATTATTGAACTCTCGCGCGAAGAAACACGTGAACGTTTTGTTGCTCTTGGTTTAGTATTTTTTGTAGTTATTTTCTTCTGGATGGCTTTCCACCAAAATGGATTTACAATGAGTATTTTTGCACGTGATTATACTAATTTGCAAGTAGGCAATTTCACATACCTTTTCTTCAATTTAGGTTCATTTTTACTTATTATTTTTGCAATTTTAGGAGTTATTCTAACATTCAATAAAACAATATCAAAAAAAATACGAAACATAAGCACAATTGTTGCAATTGCTTGTGCAGTTAGTGTTTATTTCGTTTTCCTAGGATTTAGCCCCACAATGTCTATCAAACCTGAACAATTTCAACAATTTAACCCTATTTTTATTGTCTTTCTGACACCTGTTATTATAGGAATGTTCACATGGCTTCGTTCCAAAAATCAAGAACCTTCTTCACCAAAGAAAATAGGTTTTGGTATGATAATCACAGGTATAGGTTTTATTTTGTTAGTTTTAGCCTCTATAGGGCTACAATCGCCAAAAGAATTGAATGAAAATGTTTCACCGATTCTACGAACACCATATTGGTTAATAGGTACATATTTTTCTTTGACCATTGCCGAACTTTTCCTCAGCCCTATGGGAATATCTTTTGTTTCAAAAGTTGCACCGCCAAAATACAAAGGTTTAATGCAAGGTGGCTGGCTTGCTGCTACTGCACTCGGTAATCTCGCAGCAGGTTTTATCGGACATTTTTGGAAAAGATTAGAACTTTGGGAATTTTTCATTATTTTAGTTGTAATGAGCTGGCTTTCTGCTACTTTTATGTTCGCCGTTTTAAAACGTTTGGAACGTGCAACTCAAAATACTGCAAAATAAAAAAAACATATTACCTGAATTATTCATAAAAATTTTTATACTTTTTATGAATGGGGTTTGAAAAGCGTTTAGCAATTCCCCGATAGATTCCCGCAAAGGCAGGACAAGCAGGGGCAGGCTAGAAAACCCTCCCGAAACAAGTTCGGGACAGGCTGCCAGCATTATTTAGTGTCTGCAAGAAAACGCTTAACAAATTGTATACCAACTATTTGCAGAGTTAAAATATTCCTGAATATTTTTAAAAAAAGTTGTTAAAATATTTTGTGGATTTAATTTAAATGCTTAATTTTGAGAAATTTGAATGAAATAGTTTTTGCTTCTTGCAAAAAAGAAGATGCAGTAAAAGATGTTGAAAGCACAATTAATAAGCTGAATTATTTTAATGAAACATTCAACACTTTTTATGCTGACGGAGTTATTTCCAAAGAAAGTCAAAAAGAAGACGAAAAATCTGAATTTGAAAAACTTAAAAGTATCGCAACTGAGTATTATGATTTGATGAATAAAATCAACAACACCTGCAAAGACGATAAAGAATACGAAGCAAATTACAAAAACATAATTAAAGAATAAGATAAAGTGATAAATGAAGTAACTATGGTTTTTGAAGAAAATGTGTCAAAAATCGAGTAAAATGATTCTATGATTTAACTTAAACGCAAAACTTTTAAAAGGTTTTGCGTTTTTTTTGCAAACGTTAGCATGTTTTTAAATAATTGATAATTAGGATTATAACAATTGATGTTTAACTTTGACTTTCCTTCATAATTATTTTAAATTTTACTTTGTGTTTTATTTATTACTATTTTTGTTAAAAAAAAAAAATGGAATGCATCGAAAAATATTTTTATCTTACTGAAAATCAAAAAGAACAATTAAAGACGTTTTCTGAAATATTTAAAGAATGGAATTCCAAAATAAACCTTGTATCAAGAAAAGACATAGAATTTTTATGTGTTAATCATATTTTGCACTCATTGTCTATTTCAAAATATGTTGATTTTGATGATACAAAAGTTGTTGATGTTGGCACAGGCGGTGGATTTCCGGGCATTCCTCTTGCAATTTTGAATCCGAAAGCTGATTTTTTATTGGTTGATTCAATTAAAAAGAAAATTAGTTGTGTGAAAGATATTATTGAAAAATTAAACCTTAAAAATGTAAAAGCAGAAGCTAAAAGAAGTACTGAAATAAAAGGGAAATTTGATTTTGTTGTTGCAAGGGCTGTTACTAATTTTGCTAAATTTTATACAGATGTCAAACATTTAATAAAAGGAGGCATTGTTACAAATCAAACCAACGGAATTATTTACCTTAAAGGAGGCGAATTTAATAAAGAAATTAGCGAGTTTAAGAAAAAAATTCATATTATAAAAATTTCGGAATTTTTCGACGAACAATATTTTGAAACAAAAAAAATAATTCACTATAAATTTTAAAATATGGCATTAACAAAAAAAGTAAAAGGAGTTATCGGTATCCTCACCGGTGGCGGAGATGTACCGGGATTGAATCCGGCTATTCGTGCAGTAACAATCAGAGCAAAAAGAGAAGGTTATGATGTTATAGGTATCAAACGTGGATGGGCAGGATTAGTAGAAATTAACCGAACTAAAGGTGCAGACAATTCAAATTGTTATGTGAATCTTGATGAAAACATCGTAAATAAAATTGGTCGTACCGGAGGTACTTTTTTACATTCTTCAAGAACTCGTGCAAGCCACGTTCCTAAAGATTTGGTCCCCGAACATCATAAAGATACCTACAAGGAAGAAATAAATGATTTAACTCCTGAAGTCCTCAAAAATCTTGAATTTCTGGGTATAGACTACTTAATACCAATCGGGGGTGACGATACTTTAAGCTATGCCGTTCGTTTGTACAAAGAAGGTGTAAAGGTTGTAGCACTCCCTAAAACAATGGATAATGATGTGCCGGGAACTGATTATTGTATCGGTTTTTCAACTTGTGTAACAAGAACAATCAGTATGATTAATCTTTTAAGAACAAGTGCAGGTTCTCATGAAAGGTTTCTTGTGGTTGAAGTATTTGGAAGATATGCCGGATTTACTGCTATGTTGCCTACTATGGCTGGCGCCGCTAACAGATGTGTCATCCCTGAATATAAATTCAACATTGAGAGATTAACCGAATTATTAGTTGAAGACAGAAATATCAATCCCAGTAAATATTCAGTCGTTTTAGTTTCCGAAGGTGCTATGTTTGATGGTGGCGATATGATATTTGAATCTCACGAAATGGATATGTTCGGACATAAAAAATTAGGTGGAATAGGCGATTTGGTTGCAAAAGGATTGAAAGATTTATCACCGAAATTTAATAACGGTCGTCAGATTAACGTTGTTACTCAAAAATTGGGATATTTAGTAAGAAGCGGCGACCCTGACGCAGTAGATTCTATTGTTCCTATGGCTTATGGTAATCTTGCTTTGGATTTAATTTTGAAAGGTATTCACGGAAGATTGGTCGTTTTGAAAAATGGACGTTATGACAATGTTCCGATTGAATTTATTACTAGTACATCAAAAAAAGTAAACATTGAAAAATTTTATAATGTTGAACGTTTAAGACCTTTTTATAAAAGTTTTGAAATGCAACCCCAGTTTATTATGACAAGCGAAATTTAAAGTTTAATAATATTGAACACTTCAACTAATTGAGGTGTTCTTTTTTTTGATTCTCTATGAAATATTTAATTTTTTTATTACTCATCATAAAGTCAAATCTTTTTTTAGGACAAATAAATCAAGTAATTAAAAATGATGATTTTTTGAAAAATCTGTTGATGACAAGACCTGAATATTTTGAAGATGTAATAAAAAACTCCGAAAAATACAGACTTCAGATAATTTACACACAAATTAATCGTGATGAAAACGGAAATCCGCATTTTACAGATTATACATATCGGCTGAATGATAGTGAATATTATTATTGTGCAAGTATTATCAAGCTCCCCGTAATTCTGATGTCTTTAGAAAAATTAAACAGAATACCACAAATCAGCAAACATCATAAAATTACTTTTGAGGCATGTGGCTGTCAATGTGGATTTTCTGATGATACAACTTCTGAAAACGGATTTATTACTTTTAATCACCTTATAAAAAAAGCATTGGTACTTAGCAATAATAATGCTTATGATAAAATGTACGACTTTTTGGGTCAAAAATATGCCAACAAAAGAATTTGGGAACTGGGGTTTCCGAAAATCAGGATACTGAACAGATTTAAACCTTGTAGCCCCGATGAAAACAGACATTCGTGTGCTATAAATTTTTATAATCTGAATGGTGAATTGGTTTTCCGACAGGAAGAAACAACAAGCGATACAATTATCGCAGGCTGGCATCCCAATCCGACAGCAGGAAAAGGTGTTTATAGTTCAAAAACCGGAACTGTAAGCAATTCGCCGAAAAATTTTGGAAATATGAATTACATAAGCATTCAAGATGCTCATACATTGCTGAAAATAATTTTTTTCCCGGAGGCATTTCCTGCAAACCAAAGATTTGACATTACCGAAGATGACTATAACACTGTAAGAAGATACATGGGAATGTTTCCGCGAGAATCAAAACACCCGACTTACATTCCGTACGAAAAATATTATGACAGTTATGTTAAATATTATTTTCTGGGAAACTCAACAGAAAAAGTACCTGAAAATATTCGCATATTCGATAAAGTCGGAATGTCTTTCGGTTTTATGATAGATTGTGCTTACATTGTTGATTATGACGCTAATGTTGAATTTTTTCTTTCGGCTGTAATTTATACAAATAATGACGAAATTATGAATAATGACAATTACGAATATCGCCAGACAGCACTCCCTTTTTTTGAACAACTCGGATTTCTTATTCTTGACTACGAAAAAAGCAGAGAACGGAAATATGTGCCGAAATTGATTAAATTTGATTACTCTAATGGAGAGTAGCTAAAATGTTCAAAGCGGAATAAAAATATCCACTTTGAACATTTACATAAAATTTTCGAGTCTATTTTTTATCACTTAACTCAAATTTTATTGGAATGGTTAAATAAGTTTCCACAGGATTACCTTCGCTTGTTGCCGGTTTAAAGTCTCCTAACAAATTTACTACTCTTATAGCTTCCTGATTAAGAATATCATATTTACCCTGTAAAACTTTGACATCTTCAACTTCGCCTTTTTTAGTTATTTTAACGGAAGTTCACCGGCTAAATTTGGGTCTATTGCAGTAATATCAAGTGATGCA
>DYKL01000519.1 GCA_020722645.1 Acetofilamentum sp.
CTTTAATTTTAAGAAACCACAAAAACACTAAAAATGAAAAAAATAATTTCCGTTGAGACAATAGAAGAAACGGAGGAAAAAGATATAGAAATAAACCATTTACCTTTCAATGATTTATTCAGCATTAAAAATCAACAAATTATAGTGTCGCAAACACTTTTTCCATTGACTTTTGAAGAAAGAAAAAAGATATTTTTAGAACACCTTAAAAGTCCGAGCAATAACCTAAAATATAAAAGATATACCGGTTCGCCATTAAGATATCCTGGGGGCAAAAGTTTAGCAGTAGGTTTAATAATCGAGCATTTTCCGAATAATATCAAAAGAATTGTTTCCCCTTTTTTTGGCGGTGGGTCTGTTGAAATTGCCTCTGCCAAAGAATTAGGCATGGAGGTATTAGGATTTGATATTTTTGATATTTTAGTAAATTATTGGAAAATTCAAATAGAAAAACCCAAAAAACTATATGATAATCTGTTAGATATAAATCCGACAAAAGAAGCATACGAAATTGTGAAGTCCAAATTAAAAGCACACTGGAAAAAAGAAATATTTCTACATCCTCTTGAACTTGCAACATACTTTTATTTTAATCACAATCTATCTTATGGTCCTGGCTTTTTGGGATGGATGTCCAAAATTTACGAAGATAAAAACAGATATTATTCAATGATAGAAAAAGTTAGGGACTTCAATGCCAAAAATATCAAAGTAGAATGTGATACCTTTGAAAATGTGATTCCGAAGTTTAATGATGACTTCCTGTATTGTGATCCACCTTATTATTTAGGAGATGACAGCACGCTGTTTCACGGCGTGTATCCGCAACGCAACTTTCCGATTTATCATGATAATTTTAATCATAAACTATTACGGGATTTGCTAAATAAACACAAAGGTGGTTTTGTCTTATCTTATAATGACTGCCCTACAATCAGAGAATGGTATAAAAATTGTAAAATTGTTAATGTGTCATGGCAATACACAATGGGACAAGGTGAAACAAGGATAGGATTAAACCGAATAAAAGAAAACAGAAATCATATCAAAAAGTCCCACGAAATATTAATAGTTCAAGATGGGTAAAAAGAGAGCGATGACATCGGAACAAGCAAGTTATGTCAAAAGACAGGGTCATTCTGATACAAAAGAATTTGCTAAATTAATCGGACTTTCTGATGAGTATTTAAATGATCCTAAAGCCAAGAAAGATGTTATTGATAAAAGCGGAGATTCATATTCTGTCAAAAGTGGGAAAAAGAAGTGGCAAATTTTTCTTTATAGTAAAAAAAGATTTGAAAATGATTACTCTTTCAGAGCAATGAACGGAATGGGACAACTATTACTTAAATGTATAAAATGTTTTCCCGATAAACGCAGTGAATACTTGAAAAACAAACAATTTTATAAAAACAAATTACAATTGCCAATGACTGCATTATGCAACAAATTAAAGGATACAAACAGGATTGTTGCATTTATTGACAAGAGTATGTTTAATAGCGGGGAAGTAAATTATTTGGCAATAAAGCATGAGAACAAATTCCATGTTTTTTGGTCAAGAGATGTTGTTGATGTTTTGTCAAAAAATTTTGCTGTCGAGAATTCACAGGCAAGAAACAATACCCAAATTTCTAACCAAAAGATAGTATTTAAAGTTAATAATAAAACTTATGGAGAAATTGAAATGAGAAATGACAGCAAAGTCCATTATCGTGAAGTAAAGTTTTGGCTAAACAATCCACTTATTTTTAAATTATTAGTTCAGAATATAAAAGAGGTCAAAGAATATCAAGACAGAATTTTGGTCTATGGTAACGCTATTAAAAAATTTGGCAGATGGAAATAATTGCCTTACAAATATAATCTATACTTCACAACTTCACAAATAGATCTTTTTTAAATTTCTGAATCGTGATG
>DYKL01000066.1:0-6891 GCA_020722645.1 Acetofilamentum sp.
TAATCTGATAATGTGATAATTAGCTAATTTTCTAATGTGATAATTAGCCAATTAGCTAATGTGCCAATTTACTAATCTGATAATGTGATAATTAGCCAATTTTCTAATTGACTAATTTTCTAATTGGCTAATTGGCTAATTGACTAATTTTCTAATTGACTAATTTTCTAATTTTCTAATTGACTAATTTTCTAATTGGCTAATTTGCTAATTGGCTAATTTGCTTCCCTCGTTTTTAAACTCAGTATGACGATGACTAAATAATAAACGTTTAATAATTAAAAAACTTACAAACCTGAAATATTGTCAGATTTATCTATAAAATGTCAGTAAAATTTCTACAAAAATACGACAATTTGTCTTAATAATAAATACCATTATTCAGATTATTTTTGTTTTAATGTTTTAAAAAATTGATTTTCAGTGTATTAAATAAATTTATTTGTTTTTATGGCATAATGATTGTAAAATCAACATAAAATTGAAAATCATAAATCATTATAAATATGGGAAAAATAATCGGAATAGACCTTGGTACAACTAACTCCTGTGTATCGGTAATGGAAGGAAAAGAGCCTATCGTAATTATGAACGCAGAGGGAAAAAATACTACACCATCAGTAGTTGCTTTCCTTGAAGATGGCGAGCGTAAAGTAGGAGACCCTGCAAAACGTCAGGCTATTACAAATCCAAAAAACACAGTTTATTCAATTAAACGTCTTATGGGACGTATGTACAATGAAGTAACAAACGAAATTAATAGAGTACCTTATAAAGTAGTAAAAGGCGATAACAACACTGCTCGTGTTGATATCAACGGAAGATTATACACACCGCAGGAAATTTCTGCGATAGTACTTCAAAAAATGAAAAAAACAGCCGAAGAATACCTCGGACAAGAAGTTACCGAAGCTGTAATTACCGTTCCTGCATATTTTAATGACTCTCAACGTCAGGCAACAAAAGAAGCCGGCGAAATAGCAGGACTTAAAGTAAAAAGAATAATCAACGAACCAACTGCAGCCGCTTTGGCTTATGGTTTGGACAAAGATAACAAAGACAATACTGTAGCCGTTTACGACTTAGGTGGTGGTACATTCGACATTTCAATACTTGAACTTGACGGTGGCGTATTTGAAGTTAAATCAACTAACGGTGATACTCATCTTGGTGGTGATGATTTTGACGAAAGAATTATTAATTGGTTAGCAGAAGAATTTAAAGCTGAAAAAGGAATAGACCTGAGAAGAGATCCAATGGCGCTTCAACGTTTGAAAGAAGCATCAGAAAAAGCAAAAATTGAATTGTCAAGTTCAACTCAAACAGAAATCAATTTACCTTATATTATTCCAATTGATGGAGTTCCACAACACTTAGTCAGAAAACTTACAAGAGCCAAATTTGAACAATTAATTGATGATTTGGTACAAAAATCAATAGAACCATGTAGAATTGCTCTTAAAGATGCCGGTTTAACAGCAGCAGATATCGACGAAGTTATTCTTGTAGGCGGTTCAACAAGAGTTCCGATTATTCAGGAAACAGTTGAAAAATTATTTGGCAGAAAACCTGCTAAAAACTTAAATCCTGACGAAGTTGTTGCTGTTGGTGCTGCTATTCAAGGCGGTGTTTTAAGTGGTGAAGTTAAAGATATTTTGTTGCTTGATGTTACTCCGCTTTCGCTTGGTATTGAAACCTTAGGCGGTGTAATGACAAAACTTATCGAATCAAATACAACAATACCGACCAAAAAGACAGAAGTATTCACTACTGCCGCTGATAATCAGCCCTCAGTAGAAATACACGTTCTGCAAGGTGAAAGAGCAATGGCGAGAGATAACAAGACTATCGGACGCTTCCATCTGGACGGTATTCCACCTTTAAGACGCGGTGAACCTCAAATTGAAGTTACTTTTGACATTGATGCCAACGGTATTTTAAATGTTTCGGCAAAAGATAAATCATCAGGAAAGCAACAAAGTATCAGAATTGAAGCATCTTCGGGGTTAAGTGATGACGAAATTAAAAGAATGAAAGCAGAAGCAGAAGCTAATGCCGAAAAAGACAAAAAAGAAAAAGAAAGAATAGATAAACTTAATCAGGCTGACGGTTTGATTTTCCAGACTGAAAAAAGTTTGAAAGATATGGAAGGAAAAATATCGGCTGCCGATAAAAAACAAATAGAAGCAGTTTTGGAACAATTAAGAAAAGCTCATAAAGAAGAAGATTTGAATGCTATTGATAAACTAACAGCCGAACTTCAGCAATTGTTCTCTAAAGCTGCTCAGAATGCACAAAATTCTCAAAATCAGCAAAATACAAATACTAATTTTACAAATCAGAACGACAATCAGCAACAGGAAAATAAAAACACCGATTCTGATGTTTCTGATATTGATTACGAAGAAGTAAAATAGTTTTTTTCATAGTGATTGATTGTTTGAAAAGCTGTCATTTTTTGACAGCTTTTTTTTACTGTATTTTTAACCTGAATTATTCATAAAAATTGTAAAAATTTTTATGAATGCGGGTTGATTAGCGGGTTGCAATTCAGGAAACCCCGATTTAGAACAGCTCAAATTTGGTTGTTTGAAAAACAAACAAATTTGTTAGTTGTACTTAATCGTCAGCATTATTTATGAATAATGCGGGTTAATAAGATTTAAACATAGTTATCAAATCACTAAAAAGGTTTCGGACAATAATGATTTGTAATCTGAAAATTCTATAAATCAGTCTATTAGTTGAATTCGGATTGCAAACCCGAATTAGCAATGTTATGAAATCTTGTGGCGCTTTAGTATAACAAAAGCTTGTACTGATTTGCTTATATATTAATTCATTACAGAATTTTTAAGGTCAAATTTTTCAGTACAAGCTTTGTGTTTATTAGAAACAGTTAGAAAAAATAACAAATTACTTATTCTTTGAAATTTTTTCCGCTTTTTGCACTAATTCCAAAAATTCAGTTTGATATTGATCATCTTTTTTATAAGATATTTTTGCAAGATTTAAAACATCAGAGTATGTGTAATTTTCGATAAATTTAGAATCTCTTAATAACATTCCGAAAGCCGCAACCGAAGCTGAAAATTTGAAAATATTTGAGGTCTTCTCAAAACTGATTATGTCTCTTTTTTTGACAACTTGCTCAATGAGAATGCTCTTTTCGGATTTTATTGGTTTATACCTTAACTTTAAAGTAAAAAGTTCATCTGAACTCTTTGCTTCTGAGGTTAAACCTGTCTGTTGATATTTTAAATCGCCCACAGGTCTGATTTCTTCGTCTGAATTGGCAGGAATAATTTCATAAATTGCAGTAACAGTATGACCTGCACCTAATTCACCTGCATCTTTTTTATCATCATCAAAGTCTTCTTTTGCTAACATTCTGTTTTCGTAACCAATTAAACGATAAGCTTTTACGTAGTAAGGATTAAATTCAATCTGTATTTTTACATCTTTTGCAATAGTAAATAAATTTGCTCTTAACTCTTTTACAAAAACCTTTTCGGCTTCTTCTTTGGTGTCAATGTAGAAATAATTTCCGTTACCGGCATTGCTGATTTCTTCCATTCTGTCGTCTTTGTAATTACCCATTCCGAAACCGCAAATTGTAAGGTAAATGTCATATTTTTGACGAAATTCGGTAATCAAGTCCACTAAATCGCCGGTTGATGATGTTCCCACATTGAAATCACCGTCAGTACAAAGAATAACACGGTTGTTACCGTCTTGAATTAAGTTTTTCTGGCAAACATCATAAGCTAATGAAATACCCTCTCCGCACGCAGTAGAGCCACCTGCCGATAAATTATCTAAGGCTTTAATAATTTTGTCTTTCTCAGTTGCCGGAGTCGTTTCTAACACTACTCCTGCGGCACCTGCATATACCACAAGCGAAATATAATCGTTTTTTGAAAGACCGTCTAATAATAATTTCATTGATTCTTTAACCAAAGGTAATTTATTCCAATCAGACATAGAGCCGGAAACATCTATCAAAAACACCAAATTGCAAGGTTTTAAATCTTCATAATTTAAAGTTTTACCCTGAATGCCGATATGAAGCAACTGATGTTCTTTATTCCAGGGAGCTTCAGAAATTTCGGTATAAACAGAAAACGGTTGTTCCCCCTCGGGTTTAGGATAATCGTAATCAAAATAATTAATCATTTCTTCGATTCTGACTGCATCATTTGGTGGCATTTGATAACCTGTCAAAAATCTGCGGACATTGCTGTAAGATGCATTATCAACATCAATTGAGAAGGTAGAAACCGGATCGCGAGTTGTTTCTTTGTATTCATTTTCAACAATATTGCTGTATTCTTCGGTGTTTGGTCCGTCATCTGTAAATCCGTAATAATCGTAAGATACGGGAGCATTAGTTTCATACATAGTATTTGATCTTTTAGAACCTAACGAAGCTTCTTTTTCCATAACAATATCATCAAATTCAATTTTCTCATCATTAAAATCAACAAGAATTATTGCTTCTTTTTGCAATTTTACGTTAATTACAATTCTTGATTTTATTTCTTCTTCAAGAATTTCATATCCTTTAAGCGAAAATATAAGATAAGCGGCTTTTTCTGGTACATTATTTAATATGTATTTCCCTGCTGCATCAGTTGTTGCAAAGGTTTTATAACCTTTAATTTGAACTAAAACATCTTTTAAAGGATTGCTGTTTGTGTCGGTAACAAAACCGGTAATTGTTTTTTGAGCCATTAAAACAAAAGGCAATAAAAAAGCTAAAAGCAATAAAAATTTTTTCATAATGATTAATTTTAAGGTTTACACATCAAAAGTCGTTTAAATAAATTAATTAACACAAATTTTGATTGTTAAAATTGTTAAAAAATATTCAAAAATTATGTTAAAATGTGGATTAAAATAATGTAAAGAATAAATCAACTTTTGTTGTATATGTTAGTAGAATAGATAAAATGCTACATTCTGAGCATATTACACTATTGTTTTTTATAAATACTAAGCCTTGTCTAAATGTTTAAACCCATTCAGTTTTTATCAGATTTGATATAAAAATCTCTTAATATTCTTTTTCGGTGTTTTTTCAAATTCAGATGGATAAATTTCAATTTTTGATATTTGTTTAAATTTAGGTAATTCAGAATTAACTTCATTTTTGATTTTTTCCATAATTTCAGGCAAAGCAGATTCAGAAATAGAATTTTTGTCCAATGATTCGTGGTCAGGATAAACCAAAGCGATTAATTTTGTGTCTCTGCTGATAATGAGAGATTCCTGCACGTAATCTTTATTATTTATAAAGGATTCAATTTCTTCGGGATAAATATTTTCGCCTGATGGTCCAAGAATAAGGCTTTTGCTTCTGCCTTTAATAAAAACAAAATTTTCACTGTCAGTCAGTCCCAAATCACCTGTATGTAACCAGCCTTCATTATCAATGGTTTGAGCAGTAGCTTCTTCGTTTTTATAGTATCCGAACATAAGGTTTTCTCCTTTAACCATAATTTCACCCACTTCTGTAAAAGGATTTTTAGAATCAATCTTTAATTCCAAAGAATCAACAATTTTACCGCACGATGCAGGTTTTGTTTTGTCCCAGTTTGAGTAGCTGATTAAAGGACCGCATTCTGTCATTCCGTAGCCAATTGTGTATCTGAACTTCATTTTTCTGAAAAATGCGTCAACTTCATTGTTCAATGGAGCTCCACCAAGCACAATTTCTCTGAAATTACCACCAAAAGCATTAACCAAAGTTTTATTGATTTTTTTGTAAATCAAAGAAGCAGCACCAGGAATTTTGAGCATAGTTTTAACAGGTTGTTTGCTTATTTTAGGCAGTATCTGTTTTTTATATATTTTCTCGACAATCAACGGAACAGAAAGAATTAAATTCGGTTTAACCTTGCTGTATGCACCAAGCAAAATTTGTGGAGTTGGTAATTTGGTTAAAAAATTGACGTTTACTCCTCTTGAAAAGGGCCAAAGAAAGTCGAATGTACAGCCAAAAGTATGAGCAAGCGGCAATATTGATACTATTTTATCTTCCGGATTAAGTTTCATATTGTTCCAAGCAAATTTAATATTGGCTGCAAGACTGTTTGCACTTAGCATCACACCTTTTGAAAATCCTGTACTTCCAGATGTGTAATTTATTGCAACTAGCTGCTCATTTGAAATGTCATTAAATACAATCTGTTCGGGTTTTAATTCCTGTCCGTATTTTTTTTCGAAAAGTTCATCAAGAATATCCAATTTTTTTTGAACTTTTTCTTTGCTTCCCTGAATCAATATAGTATTATCATTTAATGACACAATTGCACGAAGATTGGGCATTTGATTTTCGTCGATTTTATCCCACATATCATTTGCGACAAACAAGGCAACAGAATCGGAATGATTTACAATATGATGAATTTCGTTTGAATGAAAATCAGGCAAAATTGGCACAACTACTGCACCATAAGTAATAATGGCAAGATAAGTCATTGCCCAACTTCCGGAATTTTTACCTAAAAGTGCAATTTTATCACCTTGTTTAATTTTATTTTCATCAAACATAATATGTAATCTGGCAATTTTGCGACCGACATCTTTATACTTGAAAGATTGACTGTCAAGGTCAGTGAAAGCTGTTAATTCCCAGTAATTTAAAAGGCTTTGATGAATATAATCCTTAATTAGATTTTCTTTTATCATTGTGATTATTTTTTTACAAGTCAAAGATAAAATATTAAAATTAAAAATCAAATTCCGAAACATTTTGTTTTGATGATTGAATTTTTTTTTAATACAATCAGGTTATTTCATCAAACGTTTTCAAGAAAATTTAATTTATTTAACATTTACCTAACTTTAATTGAAAATTTCACACTACAATCTCAAATTACTGATATT
>DYKL01000066.1:6970-12885 GCA_020722645.1 Acetofilamentum sp.
TTCGTTCATATTCAATACTTTAAAAAGTAATGTATAAAAATTGCATTAAACTTAACTATTTAACATTTAAAGTGAAACTTTGTTTAAAATAATTCGTTATTAAGAATAAATCTAAATTACAAATTAACAAGTAATTTTTTTTCATAATGATTGATGGGTTTCCCCTCTTTTCGTAAAAAAGAAAGAGGGGTTTTTATTTTTTGAATAAAAAGATTAAAATTGTAAAGTTTTTTTATTTTTGTATCAATAAAAACATAACAAATGAAACAAATCTTGTTTTTCGCTTCACTTATTTTTCTTTTATCCTGCTCAACTGACAGTAATGAAAAGATATTAGGTTTCTGGAAGCTAAAATCTGTAAAAACAAATCAAGAAATAGATAACAAAGAGCAGTACAGAGTGGCTATGGACCAATTGATAAGAACCACATCAATAGAGTTTAAAGCCGACAGAAGCTTCGGGGCATCAATATGGGGAGACACAAGTTTCGGTTATTGGACTATAAAAAAAGATTCGCTTGTAATAAATGATTTAAGCAATCAAAACGAATTTAAAGTATATATTGAAGAATTAACCGAAAATAAGCTGATTATTGTCGAAACACTTGACTCGGTTGTTGAAGTATTAACTTTTGTAAAATAAGATAAATCAAAAAATAAAGCTCTGACTTATAGACTTATTTTCGCTAATTTTACTCATAACTTCTGCAAATAAATCGGCAACAGTCAGGACTGTAATTTTGTCGCTTTTTTGTTTTAATGGAATTGAATCTGTTACAATGAGTTCAGCTAAAGAGGAATTTTCAATTTTTTCTACTGCTTTGCCTGACAGTACCGGATGTGTGATTGCTGCTCTGACGCTTTTTGCACCATTGTCATTCATAAGTTGTGCTGCTTTTGTCAGTGTTCCGGCTGTATCAACAATATCATCAAGAATAATTACATTTTTTCCTTCCACATCACCGATAATTTTCATATCAGCAACTTCGTTAGGTTTACTTCTGTATTTATGGCAAATGACCAAATCGGTATGCAAATGATTTGCATAGGCATTAGCTCTTTTTGAACCGCCAATATCGGGCGATGCAATAATTAAATTATCCAAGTTCAGATTTTGAATGTAAGGAACAAATATTGAAGATGCAAAAAGATGGTCAACAGGAAGGTCAAAAAAGCCTTGAATCTGGTCTGCGTGTAAATCCAAAGTCATTATTCTTGAAACACCGGCAGCAGCAAGCATATTTGCTATTAATTTAGAACCAATTGCAACTCTTGGTTTGTCTTTTCTGTCTTGTCTTGCATAACCAAAATAAGGTATTACAGCTATTACTTTGTATGCAGAAGCTCTGTATGCTGCATCAACCATTAAAAGCAATTCAAACAAATTATCTATCGGCATAAAAGTAGATTGAACCAAATATACGTGAGCACCTCTGACACTTTCATCAAAACTTGGTTGCATTTCGCCATCACTAAAATCAATAAAATTGACTTTACCTAATTCTTTACCAATTTTTTCGGCAATTTTTTCGGCTAAATATCTGCTACTTCTGCCCGAAAAAATTTTAATATTTTTCTGAACTTGCATTTTGTTTTTTTGGCAAAACTATTTAATCAATAGGAAGTACAAAAATTTTTTTAATTTTTTTTTTCAACTTAAGTGCAAAGTTTTATTTAATTTGTAAGTGATTAACTAATAGTAGTTTACAAATAACAATGATTTTTGTTAATTTATTGATTTATAGGAATATATAAAAAAATGTCTGAAATATTGTTTCAGACACTTTATATATATTTGAAAAATTATTTTAAGGCTCCTATTTCTTTTAATGTTTCTTCAATTAGTCCCCATGTGTGTTCAATATCATCATCTAAACCCATTGAAAAGCGAGTTAATCCGGGTCTTATTCCGTATTTTTCCTGTTCTTCTTTTGGTACTTCGGACGATGTGCTGTGTCCTGAATTGCTGAATAAAGTTTTAAAATAGCCTAAGCTAACAGCTAAATATCCGACACCTTTTTCTTGCAATCTTTTAAGAAATTCGGCACTTTGTTCATAAGTTTCCAAATCAATAGCAATCATACCACCGTAACCGAATTGGTCATTCATCATAGAAGTCATTAATTTATAATTTTTATCTGTTTCCAATCCCGGATATGTAACTTTTATGCCTTTTTCTATGAATTTTTTTGCTAAGAATATTGCATTTTTTGAGTGTTGTTTCATTCTTATGTGAAGCGTGTAAAGATTTTTCAGAACCATTGAAGCTCTTATTGAATCCATAACAGGGCCTAATAACATTGCAGTACCATGATTCAAATCTAATAAATCGTTAATAAGGTTTTTGTCTCCAAGAATAGCACCGCCAACCATATCATTTTTACCGTTCACGAATTTAGTCAAACTGTAAACAACAACATCAGCACCGTGATGTTTAGGCGTAAAAATCATAGGTGTGAAGGTATTATCAACAATAAGTTTTGCATTATTTGAATGAGCAATAACGGATAATTCTTTCAAGTTGGCAATGTTTAGCGAAGGATTAGCCATTGTTTCGGTGTAGATAACTTTGGTATTGCTTTTCATTGCTGCTTTTACATGTTCAAGATTTGTAATATCAACAAAAGTTACTTCAATGTTTACTTTTTTTACCCAATTCTTAAGAAACGCAAAACTACCTCCGTAAACAGTATTACTTGAAATAATATGGTCGCCGGAATTGCAAAAATGCAATAAAATTGTAGTGATTGCAGCCATACCGGAACCGGTAACGGTGCCTGCTTCCGTATCTTCCATAGCAGCAAGGGCTTTACCTAATGCGGCGTTAGTACTGTTTGAGTGTCTGGAATATAAAAAAGCTTCATATTCGCCGTTAAAAGTAGCTTCCATTTCTTGTGCCGAAGAAAAATAAAAAGTTGCAGAGTCGCTAATAGATACGTTTACACCTCTGAATTTATCGGTATTTTGTATTGAAAATAAAGCTGTTGATGGGTTAAATTTTTTCATTTTTTTTTGTTTTTAAATATTTAAAACCATTACTATTTTTTCTACTTTATTGCTTAAATCTATTGCCGGCATCAATGTGTAATTAACTTTAATTTTTTGCATTGATGATGTAATAAATGTTATCTGACTTGAATATTGTTCGCCTTTTTTAGCTTTTTCTATAGCAAGTTTAAAGACTTCAATGTCATCGTCAGAAATAAAATCTTTAATATTTTTGTTTTCTAATAATCTTATGTCATAAATCAAAATTTCTCCGAATTTTTTGTTCATAAAACTTATCTGACCGTCAATAGAAAATTCAACGTGACCTAAATAAACTTCAATGGCGCTCATAACTGCTTTATATTCAAGTTCTTTGTTCATAAATTCTTCTTTTTCCTGCTTAACTTTGCGTTGTTCTTTTCTTACAGTTCTGGCTTCTTTACTAATTTCTCTAACTTGTGCTCTAAGTTGTCTTTCCAATACTTTATTTTCGGTAACATCAATTGCAATATTCAGAATTTTAAAAACATTGTCATCTTTATCTACAATTGGTACATAGTTTTGAGAAAGCCAGATAGTTTTATCTTTTATGTTGTATGATTCAATAAACCTTTTAGTTCTTCCGTCTAACAAGTCATTCCAGAAATCGCGGTATTCTTTTGACAAAATGTCCATAGAAGTAATATCTCTATGATGTTTCCCAATCAACTCTGATTCGTTTCTTTCTAATGTTTCAAGAAAACGGCTGTTAGCAGAAAGAATCATTCCGTTAACATCATATTCAACAAGTAATGCAGTTGTATCAACTGCTTTAATCATACTGTTAAGTTCAATTTCTCTTTTTTCGCTTTGGTCTCTTAATTTTTCCAATTCTTTTAAGTGAGCCTCAAGTTCTTTTTGTTGTTTTTGTTGCAAAATAGTTTGTTCCTGAGATTCTTTAAGCAATTTTGCAGTTTGTTGGCTTGCACGCCACATCGCTAAGTTTGCCGATATATTTTCAGTTATTTTTTCCAAAAATTCTAGTTGCAAACTTGTCAAAACTTCAAATGAAGCCAATTCTATAACACCAATTACATCATCGTTGAAAATCAGTGGTAAAACGACAATACTTTTTGGAATGCCTTGACCTAATGCAGTTGATATTTTAGTATAATCATCGGGAATTTCTGTGAGAAAAAGTGTTTTTTTCTCCACCGCAACTCTGCCTAAAAAACCAACTCCGAAAGGAATGCTTCGCATTAACAATTTTTCTTTATGCATCGCATAAGCGGCAAGTAAATCCAGAAATTTTTCACCGGTAATACTTTGGTTAACAATAAAAAAACCGCCTTCGTTTGCTCCTACATATTCTACAATCTGACTAATAATCCTGTAACCTAAATCTTTAATTTCAATGACCTGATATTTCAAAATTTCAATAAATTTGCTGACACCTTCGTTAAGCCAAATCAATTTTTCCTGTTCTTCTAATTTTCTTTTCGATTCTTCGTCAAATTCTTTAAGATAATTATTTAATTCATTCAGATTATCTCCAACTTTATCTTCATTGCTCCATTTTTCGTATTTAAAAAGATAATTTCTATTTCTTAAATGTTTTGTGTAATCTAATAGTTTTTTATAATTTTCTATTAATTTTTTCTCTGTTTCTAAAATGCTTATGTTTTCTTTTTCATCAATTTCTTTTATAGAACTTGGGATTATTCCTCTTGATAATTTTTCAATATTTTCGTTAAATATTTGTAATCTTTTTAAGAAGAAATTAGTAATAATTAATACGAAAATAAGAATAATTAAAGTAGAAAAAGTAACAGCAAAAAAGAGCATAATTCTTAGGCTCCTATTCATAGCTTTTAAATCGTCGTCAAAATAAGAAACTGCAATAAAAATTTCTAATTCGGGGATAAACTGAACAAGTAAGTATTTTTTTTCACCTTTGATGTTTTCGGGCCAAATATAATCAATGGACAAATAATTGGATTTGTATTTTGATTTTAATATTTCATTAAAAAGTTTAGAATTGAATATAGATTGACCGGCAATAGTTGGATGAATTATAATAGTCCCTTTTGAATCGACAGCAAAGGGGTAACCTCTTCTCAGATAGACTTTGCTGCCGAAAATTTCAGATAAATCGGAAGAAAAAATGTTTTGAGTGTATGACATAAGCATACCTTCAATTTTACCGCTTATATATAATGGTACAGCTCTTACAAAGTAAGAATTCCCCTGCAAATTCATTATTCCGCTGTATGTTTCTCCGTTTTCGACAGTATAAACTATTTCGTTTGAATATGGGAAAAAAACTAAATCCATATTTTCGTTTGTCGAAGTAATATTTACGTATCCAATTTTTGTTTTCTGCGAAATTACCAAATCCGTTTTAAGTGCAATTGCCAAAGCACTAATAAATTTGTTGTTTCCAACAATTGTATCTCCTCTGAATTTCCAGTTTTGTACAGCAACATTTTCCTGAATACCGTTGTAATAATTTGTAGCTTCTACTTTTAAGGGTTTATCTTCAAAATAAAAAAATGATTTGTTTGAAGAAATAAAACTTTGAAAAGTACTAAGTGAAATATTATTCTGCTCAATCAGTATATTTCTGTCGATTTTAACCGAAATAATTAAACTGTTAAGTTCTTTTGCCATTAATTCTTTTACATCTTCAAAATTTCTTTTTTTTTCGAATTGATATATATATATAGCAATTAATGAAAATAATATTAAAGGTATAACTGAAAAGATAATTGCAAGACGAGGAATTAGTTTTAATCTGCCGAATATTATTTTTTTTTCTTTTTGTGCCACAATGAAAATTTTACGACTACAAATATATAAAACTTATTATTATTATCGAAATTTTTTTAATTTTACCCAGCAATTCCTGAACAAAAATAAATTAAATAATTGAAAATCACAACAAAAAAA
>DYKL01000520.1 GCA_020722645.1 Acetofilamentum sp.
TGCTTCCTTCGTTATTACTCAGGATGACGCTAATTGAAAAATTAACGAATTATTGCTAAAAATAAATGAAGAAATTAATACAAATCATACTTAACAAAACGGCTTTCGAGCGGACCATTATAAAGTATTATTTTTTTAGAAGTTTTTAAGCCGACGTTTTTTAAAGCCTGCATATTAGAAGTGATAAGCCACGCTTGCGATTTTTTGAAATTATTTTTCAGAACATCTCCAATTTTTTTATACAACTCCAAAATATTATCTTCTTTTGTATTACCAATTCTTTTACCGTAAGGCGGATTAAACAAGATATGTTTTGGAGAATTAAATTTGACGTTCTCAAAATTGCTTCTTCTGATAGTTATATAGCCCGATAAACCTGCATTAGCTATATTTTCAGCTGCCATATCTACTGATTCCTGCGATATATCCGAGGCAAATATCTTGATTAATTCGAGAGACTGTTTATTCATTTGTTCTTCGATTACCGACTCCCAAAGCTCTTTATCATAGTCTTTCCAGTTCTGAAATGCGAATTTTTTACGTTTAAATTGCGGTGGTATGTTCAGTCCAATCAAAGCGGCTTCGATAGGAATAGTCCCTGAACCGCACATAAAATCTAGCAGTTCGGTCTTTTTGTCCCATTCCGAAAGCAACACAAGACCGGCAGCAAGTACCTCGTTGATTTGTGCGGGGTGAGACTTAACTCTGTAACTTCTTTTATAAAGCGGATTTCCGGAACTGTCTAAGGCAAGGCTACAAAAATCGTCTTTTACGTATAAATTAATTTTTATTTGCGGATTTTTTAAGTCCACAGAAGGTCTGTTTCCTGTTTTATCCTTAAATCTGTCAACAATTGCATCTTTTGTTTTCAAAGCGGCAAACTGGGTGTTTTTGAACATTTGAGAATAGACTACTTTATCAATAAAAATTGTTTTTTCCTCTACGAAATAATTTTCCCAATCAACTTCATAAATTTTTTTGTAGAAATCTTCAACATTTTTGAATTGAAATTCTGCAATAGGTGCTAAAATTTTTAAGGCTGTGCGAAGAGTATAATTTGCAGCATATAATAATTTTTTATCACATTCAAACCAAACTGCTCTTTTTTCAGATTTAATATTTAATCCTCCAATTTCTTTTATTTCATTTGCCAAAACTTCTTCTAATCCTGCAAATGTTTTTGCAATAACTTTCATTATTTATCTATTGTTTTAAAAATATTTTTAATTTTCTCTGATGCCGGTTTTATTGAATTTACATACTCTTCATAATTATACGGCACCTCATTAACCGATTGATGAGTAATTACATAATCATTCGAATTTTCACAATCTCCATCGGAATTAACTTCTTTAATCAGGATTTTTATTAAATTTTCATCTTTGAAATAACATCTTAATTCAAAGCAAAAAGCTGCTTTCATTCTCAAAAAATAAAAAACCAAATCACCATTTTTATCATATAAAAATTCTTCGTAATAAAAAGCACTCTGAGCGAAATTGAACGACCTGTTTACAAAACACAAAGTATGAAAATATTCTCCGGGTTCTTCTTCGCTGTAATCAAGGGTAAAGTAAAAATTATAATCGTAAGTTTGCGGACCCAATGCCGGCATATTTTGATTAATAACCAAATGAATATTGTCTTCGGGAATATCACCATTTTTTTGATAAGCAATATTTTCCTGTGCATCGTTATATAACTGCTTTATTTTAGTAATATCCTGTTCCTGTGCATTCAAAATAAATATTGACAATAACAGCAGGCAAAATGTTGATAAAATTTTATTACACATAATAATAATTTATATATAGTTTAATTTATACACGCATAAATAAACCACTTCTTTTAATAATTGAGTTCAGTCTAAAAACTATTTTTTAGACAATACAAAGATAAAAAGAAAAAT
>DYKL01000521.1 GCA_020722645.1 Acetofilamentum sp.
CCCATAAATTATTCAAAGAAAAAGCGGCTTATCCAAAAAAGAAATAGAAAAATTATAATAAAACAACAAATGGTGTGTCTATAAGACGAATGTGGCATTGTTGTAGAATTTTTTTTAAGGTAAAACCTTCCATTCTTTCCAATCTTCATTATATTTTGGGTTTTTCAATATTTGCGGATTTTGCACTTTCAGACCATTTGCAGGGTTGAGTGTTTCGTTTTCTACACCTGATTTTATGTTGTCGTAAAGTTGTTCAAATGTAATATTACCCTTAGTTTCTTTGAGTGTTTTTAGCAGAAAATAAGTAAATAAACCGTGTTGGTTTTGAGTATAATCCTGTGAAATTTGATCGGCTTTACTTGCAGAAAATATTAAAAAGTTTTTTTCAGGAAATTCATTTTTGGGTCGATACACACCAGTTTTAGCATTCGGATAAACGCCTCCGCTAAAACAAGCATCCATAAAAAAATAGGCACGTTGATTTTCTGCCGGTTGAAGTTTTGCGTAAAAATCTTTAACGCTGATTGCATAACTTGGAATATAGTCCACTGTTACGTCTGTAGGCAAAAGATATACGCCGTTTAGTGAATCCGGCACGCCGTGTCCGCTGTAATAAATAAAAAATTCGCTATTAGATGTTATAGTTTTCATCTTTGTTGAAAAATTATCAATATATTTTTTCATATTCATTGCATTTGCATTTTCAGTATAAAAAATATGATTATAATCGTCGGGTATGCCTAAAACATTTACCGCATATTTTTTGAAATTTCTTGCATCATTTACGGCATATTGAATATTTGTAGCCCCTGCTGCTGAATAATCTGAATTTCCTATTATCAATGCATAACGGTTGTCGTATTTTTTGCCGGATGTCGGTATGTCGGTATCTACGCTGTATATTTCTTCTGTTTTTGTTACACTTATTGTTGTGATTGTTTGATTGTTATTTATATCAGTTGCTACAAATCTAAACGTATTGTTTGTGCCTGTAAGATTTTCCGTGTGATTAAAACTTCCGCCTGTAAGACTGATAGGGTTTCCATTTACAGTAAACGACTTCAATGTATTTTTACTTGTTACGTTTCCTATAAAAACTACTGTGTTGTCGCTTGTGCTAAAATCTGATGTTGCCGGTTGTGTTATTGTTATAATAGGCTTGGTATTATCCACTACTGTGCCTCCTTGCTCTTTAACAGTCAGATTTATTGTTTTTTTTAAGCCAAATTTTCCATATTTTTCACTTATTTCTACATCTATCGGCAGACTGTTTTGCGTATAGTTTGCAGTTATCAAAAATGAAAAAATGTGATTTATACTGGTTTTTGCAGATATACTGCCCAAATCATATTCTAATTTGTCGGTGGCATACACATTCTGCTGAGGCAAACTGTATTTTATTTTTACATTTTCGGCATTGCCAAGACCTGTGTTGGATATTGTAAAACTTGCATTTGCAACATTTTGTTTAACAACTTCGGTTGTTTGATTTGTTAGCATCAATTGCGGTTTTGCCTTCTCTTTTGTTGTAATGTTAAAGAGTACAGACGTAGGCTGAAAACCATTGTCTTCTGTAAAACTTAATTCTATACTCAAATTTTGTGTTGGCAAATCTATTGTTGTACTAAGCGGAATGCTTATGTTTGCATTGCTGTTTGGCTCTATGTCTGTTGCCTGTGGCAGAGTGTAAGAAATTTCATTTACCAAAGGTGATATTTTTATTTTAGCTTGCAGATTGTATGCTTTGCCTTTGCCGAGGTTTTGTATGTTTAAACTTATCTTACCGCTTTCACCTGCCTCTAAAATACCATTGCCGGTTGCATCTGTAAATTTGGGGTTTTGTGTTATGAGTATGGCAGGTTCTGTAGGTGCAGGTGTTACTCCCTGTATTCCATAAATTA
>DYKL01000522.1 GCA_020722645.1 Acetofilamentum sp.
ATATTCATTTATGCCAACTTGGGATGTCTTACAAAGATATGGTTTAAGCCTTAAAAGTGGTACTATTGAAATATAACTAAAATCAATTGTTAAGGTTGTTGAGTACGCAGACAAATTCTTTCCACGCTTTAAATGGCAGACTCGCAGGCAGTTTTCAGACATAATCGGAAATTATCAATCAATTATGAGGTGAGCATATGAGGAGTGCAACAAATAACTTAAACCTATTCAACACTGAATTACCGGCAGAAAAAGAACAAAAAGATAATACAAGAGAAGAATTAACACGATTAGATCTCAATGGAGAATTGAAAAAAAAGATTCTACCATTTTGTAGGTTAAAATACGGTGAGATATGGGAAGATCCTATAAAAGGGCATAAAGTTGGTGTGTTAGACGCAACAAAATTAGATGATATAAAAAAATATTAGAGCACGAAAAAACAAAATTGATTGTTAATGATCCTCCTTATAATGTAGCAGTGGGAAATGCAAATACGAATAACCTGTTTAAAATAAGTTTAGAAAAATATCTAGATTTTTCTGAAAAGTGGGTAAAAAATGCAATAACAATTATGGATAAGAATGCCCATCTTTATATATGGATAGGAACCGATTATAAAGATAATTTCCAACCTTTTCCTGATTTTATTGTAATGATGAGAAAATTCAAAGAGTTGAGACCTAAAAATTTTATTACATTAAGAAATCAAAGAGGATATGGAACGCAAAAAAACTGGATGTGGGTTAGGCAGGAACTTCTTTATTATATAAAAGGTAATCCTGAATTTAATGTGGATGCCGAATATACAGATATTCCTAAAATATTGAGGGGATATTATAAGGAAATCAAGGGTAAAATTACAGAGAATTTCGAGCGTAGTAAATCAAAATATATAAGGGCAGGTAATGTGTGGGTAGATATTCAACAAGTGTTTTATAGAATGGAGGAAAATGTTCCGGGGTGTTATGCACAGAAGCCTATGAAAGCAATTGAAAGAATAATTTTATCAGGAAGTAGTGAAAAAGATTTAATTGTGGATTTTTTTGCACATTCAGGAACTACGTTGATTGCTGGAGAAAAATTGAAAAGAAAAGTATATACATTTGATATCGACCCCATATTTGCTGAAATTACCATAAGAAGATTAGAGAATTTTAGAAAAACAGGGAAAACTGGTTGGCAATGGCGAAATCCTTTTCCTGAAATAGAAAATGAAGCGGAAAATAAAAGATGGATTTGAAACAACTAAGACAATATTTAGAAAATTTAACTCAAGAACTAAAACCGGAAAATCATAAATTTCTTATCATTTGAACAGTATGAAAAATTAAGAGAAGAGTATATTTCTTCTAATCCATACTTAGAGCTTTTTAGCATCTCTCCACGTATATTTGGAGAAACATGGGGACATCAAAATATCATAGACATAGATAACAAATTTAAAAAACCCAATAAAGAACTTGATCCTAACTATGATGGTCAATATGATTTATGGTTCGAAGGCATAAAAGTAGAGGTAAAAGCGTGCAGAGCAATGAATACAAAAAAACGAAGAAATTTAACTGAGAAAGCGTTGAAATATGATTCAAAAGAACCATTCTGGATGAACTTTCAGCAGATAAAAACAGACATGTGCGATGTATTCATTTTTATAGGCGTCTGGGTCGATAAAATAATTTATTGGGTATTATCCAGAGAAGAAGTGAAAAATAACAAATATTTAAGTCCTCAACATAGGGGAGGAATAGAATATCAAATCGGAATAAGACAAGATAACATTTGTGATTTTGATGCATATAAAACAGAGCCAAGTGAACTTGGAGAAACTGTTTTAAAAAAAGGAAAAAACAAGTAATTCAATTTAGTAGGGCAAAAAATATTTTTGGATAAATCCAT
>DYKL01000523.1 GCA_020722645.1 Acetofilamentum sp.
GCGAAGCGATCTCATGAACACAATAAAAAATTTTAAGTAAGAAGTGAATAAACCAACTTTTGGTGCAAAAGGAGAAATCTGATTGTATTGAGCGAAAAGGAAAAGGCAAAGAAAGATTTGTCAGGTGCGAATAAAGGAGATGAGCCAAAGCAAACCTTACGATGAAGTGTCGAGAAAGCTAAACACGTTGTCAAAACCGAGAATTTCCCGAGTATCAGGGATAAGTACAGAAGTAATCTGAAAAGCTGTCTGTATGGCAACCGATATTAAGGAGGCATGACCTTTATTCAGGCTTATTTACGGAACTTGGGAATGTCCTGAAACATTCATCGTTTCAGGATTGCGGACTAAGTCGTAGTAGTGGTGAAGTTCTTGTAATGAGAATGGAGCGAAGGGCTTAGGTTATTCAGTGTAAAATTTATCAACAACTCAAATTTGAGGACGATTTATGAATTGAACACAAATCAGTAATGATTGAATAACAAGAGCCGTATGAAGGGAGACTTTCACGTACGGTTCTGGGAGAGGCTTAGGGTGAAATCCCCTTTACCTACTCGACTTTGTAATCACTAACTAATCGTCCTTCCGGAAGAAACTCGCCTGCATTAATAGTTTGATGTACAATTAAGGACAGTGAACAATTTATTGCACTTAGCGTAAAAAAATTAACTTTTGATTTTCAAATAAAGCAAGATATTTCCAATATGACAGAGGGTGGAGAAATCCAACTCCACCAGACAAAAGTAAGGCGGGAAAAGAAATGTGAAAAAAATATTTTTTATACTCTATTGCTATAAATTTCAAAAAATAAAATATTTTTGTCCTCAAATTTTAAATAAAAATTGAAAATGAAAGAAAATACAATTTGGCTCTTAATTGTTTAAATTTTAATCATTTCATGTAAAAATAATGACTCTGTTAATAATGTAACTAATAATGACAAAAACAGCACAAATTTAAAAACAGTTGAATTGCCCGGAACTGGTTTGACAATTAATATTCCTGAATATTATTCCGTTGCATCTCAATACAATATTGTTTCTAAAAGTAATGGTAGCAATATCAATTTTATGTATAGTCCTGAAACACAATTGTTTGAGAACGTGGAATCAACTAAACTATTGATTGAAAGTGCGTATAATGCGAAAATTACTGAAATTGAGCCAAAAAAGTATTTTAACAAGACGGGTACTATGTGGAAATTGATTTTAATGAATCTGATAATGTAGGTATTATTGTACTTTTTGGCGATTTAAATTTTGTTATTCTTGCCAATTCAACTTGTGTTGATAAAGATGATAAAGAAGAAATAATTGAGATTTTAAATTCAATGAAGTTCGATAAAAGTAAAATAAATTCAAACCTTGTAAATACTAATCAAGATGCTATAGATCTTACTATTTCAAATTATAAGTTCGTAAGTAATATGTCAGGTACCATTACTTATAGTGAAAATGGCGGAAAGCAAGATTTTGTAGGATTGTCTAATTGTTTTTCGTATGCAATTATTAGTAATTCAGTAGCTAAACAAAGCGACCCACTTCAGACACTTGCAGGTATAGAAGATACCTATGCCAGTATGTTTCAGGAATTTAAAAGAATTGAACTGAATAATCTTAATTATGAAAATTACAACGGTGTTTACGGTATTTATCAAACTTCTATAAACGATTTTAAATCCGATATTTTTATTTATATTTTGAACAGCGATAAAAATTCTTTTTTGTTTATTGGTTCATCTATTGATGATTATGAAAAACACAAAGATATATTTCATCGAACTGTTTTAAGTGCAAAATTTTAGAAATTTTTTCTATTTTTGTATAATTTTGAAAATTGCGGGAATAGCTCAGTTGGTAGAGCATCAGCTTCCCAAGCTGAGGGTCGCGG
>DYKL01000067.1 GCA_020722645.1 Acetofilamentum sp.
CTTTTAATGTTAAAATGGAATGGTGTTTTATCTATACTAAATTAACAATGCCCAATTTTAAAACTATAATTTATTTGCATTAAACAGTATGATTTCAAAATCATTTTTATTTTTTAAACAAATAATAGAAATGCTCGTATTATGAATATTTTCTATGCTGAATAATTTTGTTTTTTGAACACCTTTGAAAATTGCAAGAAATGCTTTAATTGTAGCATTATGGCTGACACAAAGCACTGTTTCATCTATATGTTTTTCTAATAAAAAGTCCAAAAATTTATCTACTCTGCCATACAATTGTTCGGCGCTTTCGCCATTTTCAGGGGGAGTATAATTTCCATCAAAATCAACTTTCCATTTCAACTCATTTTTTGATTTTCCCTGATTTACACCCATATCAATTTCCCTTAGTTCTTTCGTATAAAAAACAGGAACATTTTCAAAAAATTTTTGAACTTCGGTTGTTGTTTCAACAGTTCTGCGCAAATCGCTTGAATAAATAACGTCAATTTTTTCGGTGTTTAGAATTTTCCCAGCTTCATAGGCTTGTTTGATGCCTGCTTCATTAAGTTTTCCGGGCAAATGACCTTGAATAATACCCATACTATTCTCTACTGTTTCGCCGTGTCGTAATAAAATTAATCTCATAGCCGGTGTTTAGTTTAAAATTCATTGCGAATATTGTATTGTAAAATAAATTATTATGTTTTTATAAAAAAATAGGTTGATTTTGAAATATTTTATAAATAAGTATATCTTCTCTGAATGTATCATCTAATATAGAACTTAACAATTCTTTTATGACATTTTGCAAATTTTCTTTTTGCGAATGATTATAATTACCGCATTTTTCGAGGTATTCTGCAAAATAAAACAAAGCGTTCATATAAATGAATAATCTTAAAAAATTTGTAAAATAAAAATCATTAGAAAAATAAGAAACTGTTTCATCAATTATATCCTTTTCGAAATTAAAAATATTTTTAAAATTGCTAAATTCTCGATATTTATGGTAAAACTCATAAATTTTTTTAGCGTAGTAATGTGAAGTTATATATGTTAATTGCTTTTCTTCATGTAAAAAACGGCTAAAATTTGATACAATATTAAATATTTGTTTATCAAACATTGGTTTTTTACTCAAAGGAATTGTTTCCCAAGGAGAATAACTCTTAAGTGTATTTTCAATTCTTTCTTTCCAAAATTTAACCGATATAAAAGTTTCGTGAAAATCAAGGTCTAATTTTTTTATTTCATTTAAAAGTTTTTCGTATTCTTTATCTGTGTTGTTTTCTTTTATATATTTTGCATAAATATCAATGATAATATCATCAATAATATCATACCCACCAATAACCTCATCAGAATTACAAACCTTTTTATAAACACTACGAACAACAGGCAAGATATATTCACTATTATTTGTTGAATTTAATAAATCAATTAATTCAAATAATTTATCAATATGATCAATTGGGTATTGTTCAAAATAGTTAAGGTATTTACAAATTTCATCATTTCTATTATTTAAAATAAGCCATGATATAATATCAAAATCATAGTAAGCATAATTTTTAATGTAAACCTCCTGATATTCTTCCCTGAATTCAATTAAAAAATTAATTATTTCGTCAGCTTTATCTAATTTAAAGTATTCAGCAATCAATTCAAATAATACTTCATCTTCTAATCCTAAATTAATTACTGCATTTTTTGAGTTATTGGCCAGAAAATCATCAAGATGAGCTTTAATTTTTATAGGGTCTTCCATCTTTTCATATTTATTCCACCATTTTTCGACAGCTTCATTTTCCTGAAGTGTTATTTCAGGATAATCTGTTTCATTATTAAATTCATCATTAAAAATTTGTTTAAAACTGATTTCATCTTCAATTATATAATTATCTATAAATTCATCTTTACTATCACCATAATATTTCAAATTTTCTTTATATTCTTTTTCTTCATCTTTTTTTAAACAACAATTTTTGTATTTTTTACCACTACCACAATGGCAAGGTTCATTTCTACCTATTTTTTTCATATTTTGTATGGTTTAAAAAATTTATGTTCAAATATTATTGGTATCTCTTTGAAGCATATATTCATTAACATTTTAAAGTAAAAACCTTTAATTATTTCCTTAAATCCGTAAGTCTATACTTATATATCTGAAATTCAGTCAGGTGAAAACACCTGACTGGTGCAAACTACATGTTGCAGGTGTTTTCACCTGCAACCACTTACGAAAAAATTTGCGGATTTAAGGTATTTAAGAGTTCAGTATAAAAAGGTCGTAAAAAGCAAACCCAAACCAGCAACTATTTGATTATCAAATAGTTAGAATTGATTTATCATTCTTTGTAAAACACTATAAATCAAGTAGTTGTGTTTTATTTCTTTTTTTTGATGGCTTTTTAGACCGGACTCATTTAATGTTTCTTTAAATACTATTTTTCAATTTTATGCTCTAATATCTTCAGATTGTGTTCATTATTCGTTTTAGAGTTTGAATCGTACATTTCATCAATAAGATTTTTATATTTTTCGGTAATTTTGTAACGAACTATTTTCATAGTCGAATTAATCATTTTATTTTCTTCGGTAAACGGCTCCGGAGCAATTCTGAATAATGAAGGAAGCCATTTGTTTTGGAATTTGCCGATATATTGTGGCACATTTACAATATTTTGTATTGAAGCATTTATTGCTTTGTACAAATCTTCTGCTTTTTTAATATTATTTTTTACAATAAATTTTTTCACATAAGCCTCATCAAGTGTAACAATTGCAGTTGTATATTTAGAATGATCATTATAAAGCATAATATGTTCTATAAATCCTGAACTGTTTGCTATTGCTTCTTCAATTTCTTCGGGAGAATATTTTTCACCGTCTTCTGAAATCAGCAAAGCCTTTTCACGTCCGGTAACCATCAGAAAACTGTCTTCTTCGATATATCCCAAATCGCCTGTATATAAACCACCGTCACGAAGGACTTCAGCAGTAGCTTCAGGGTTTTTATAATAACCCTTCATTACACTATCAGCCCGAATAAAAATTTCTCCTTTTTGACCTTTCGGCATTTCTTTACCTTCGCTCATAATTTTAAGTTCAATATTGCTCAAAATATTTCCTGATGTTCCTAATTTGTGCCTTTTTTCGTGATTTGCCGAAATAACGGGAGTTGCTTCTGTTAAACCGTAACCTTGATATATTGGCATTCCTATTGTATAAAAGAACTCTTGTTGTTTGATGTCTAACAAAGCACCGCCACCAACACAGAAAAGTAGTTCTCCGCCAAATGTTTGCCTGATTTTGCTGAAAATAAGTTTATCGGCAAGTTTATAAATAGGTAGTTTAATTAAATTCTTGTTCTTTTTAAATCCGTTTCCGTTGATTTCGATACCTGCTTCGAGTCCTTTATGGAATAGCCATTTAGCAAAACCACCTTTTTTGTCGATAGTATCAATTATATTTTTCATAAATTTTCCTGATAATGCCGGAACCGTAAGCATTAAGTTAGGTTTGATTTCTTTTATATTTATCGGAATGTTTTTTAAAGCGGCAACTCCGCCACCTCTTGTGTCAAGAAAATATAAACACATCGGTATCTGCAATCCCACGAAAGTGCCGGCAGTGTGTGCAAAACAATGGTCTAACGGCAGAATAATAAACATTCTGCTGTTTTTGGGGACATCAAACAAACTGCGAGAAGCTGTACTGTTTGCATAATAATTAAGGTGTGTGAGCATTATGCCTTTGGGATTGCCCGTAGTTCCTGATGTATATGATATTGTTACAACATCTTGTTCGTCTGTTTGATTGTAAAGTTCTGTAATTTTGGGTTTGTAAAAGTCAATTTCATCTTTGACATCTTCAATAATTTTGTCAAAAGTTATAAGATGCTTGTCTGCGTTAAATTTTTCGTACTTATCTTCAAGCGTTTTTACAAAACCCATATCATTGTCAAGATAAATTAACATAAAGTGTTTGTATGAGATTTGGTCAATAATCGGGACAATTTTTTCGAGATTATTATGTGAAATTAAAATTGCTTTGGATTCAGAGTGATTTAATCTGAAAACTAATTCTTCAGGAGTATATTTAATTGATAAAGGAACTGAAACGCAGCGTGATTTAAAAATTCCGAATTCTCCAACAACCCATTTCGTTCTGCCTTCTGACAGAATAGCAATTTTATCGTCAGTTTTAAAGCCTTTTTTGAGCAAACCTGCAGCAAATAAATCGGAATATTCGTCTGCTTGATTTATTGAAGTTGTTTGCCAACCCAAATCAGTTTTTTCGCCTAAAAACGGAGAATTACCAAATTCTGTTACTGCTTTTTTCAGAATGTCTATTATTGTTCGTTTCATTATTACAAATTATAGTTTTAAAAAATTAGGTCAAAAATATAAAATCACAAATAAAAATTGGCTTTATGTAAAAAAAAGAATTGTTTTTTTCAACATACACCTATAAATCAAAGAGTTATTTAAAAAGTTAAAAAATTTAATCCGATTTTAATAAATTTTTCTTGATTTTTACTTTTCTCTTAAATATTATTTATTTATGAACTCACATACCAATAATAATGTTTTGTCTGTTTCTTTTGACGGAAAAACAATCCAATCGTGCATTAAATTATCTCCAATAATTTGTATAACATTTACATTTTCAGATTTTTTTGCGATTTCAATAAATTTTAAACAATCAGGGTAAAATATTTCATTAGTTCCAAAAATTATTAAAATATCTCCCAGATTATTCATTTCTCCATAAATTGGTGATAGTAACGGATTCGTTTTATTTTCACCGTCAGAATATAACTCAGCAGCATAAATTAAACCGTCTATCGGAAGAATTACATCTTTTTCTTTGTATTTATTAATGCTATCGTTAGACATTGTCAGATCAAGCCACGGAGAAGCAAGAATTGTTTTTGCAGGTAATAATTCACTGTTTTTATCCCTTAAAACTTGCAAAAACGAAAGGGCTAATCCTCCTTCGGCTGAATAACCTATAAATATAAAGGTGTCTTGAGAATAATTTTTTGTTATTATTTGATATGCCTCAAAAATTATTCTGTGAGTTGTTTTATAATTATTTTCAGGAGCTTTCGGATAATCAATAAATGTTACTTTATAACCATTTTCAAGAACAAAATATTCTATAATTTTTTTGTGTGCTTTTGATGCTTCTAAAACATAAGCTCCCCCATGAAAGTAAATAATGTGTTTATTACATGAATTGCTATTTTTAATGGTAATAACTTTAAAACCTTCAACATTTAGAGTGCTAACAGTAAGGCTTTTATCAAATTTGTTTTCGTTAAAGTTTTTAGTTTTTCTTTTGGGTTGCTTAATTTCTTTAAAAACAAAACGTTTAAAATTAATTATTTTCAAAGATAACTGAAGATTTTTTGATTTTTTTGTAGCATTAATAATTGTTTTATTTTCCTGACTGTAAACCATATTTTTAAAAAGAAGAAAAGATAATAATAGCAAAATTGTAAGAATTTGTTTCATATTGAATATTTTTGCAAATTTATTAAAAGAAAAATTTAATGAAAAATATTATTATTTCCTTGATTGGAAAACTAATTCCCAAAGGAAAGTTTGTAAAACATTCGGTGTTTGAACGAATTACAAATTTTATAAATCACAATGGACATATTGTTTCAGTTTCAGATAGCGATAAATATTTAAGTCCCAATACTATACTTGTAAATTCAGAAAGCTATAAATCTATTGATAATATAGAAATATCTGAAACAAATATTGAGCTTAACAATGAATTTTATCCAATTTCAGAAATTAAAAAGTTTGATTCTTTTTTTTATTTTGATGAAAAAATAAATATTGATTTTAATTCAAAAATTACTAAATTTGAGGGTGAATATTTGTCAATGTTCAATGAAAAAAGTCTTAGATTTTTGTTAGATGGAAAATACGAGCAGAATTTTAAAACATCTTTTGAAAAAGCATTTGTAAAGCACATAAAAGAAGCATATAATGAAATTAAAAAAGGCAATTTTTACGATGGAATTTCAAAAATGAAAGGTGCCGGATTCGGATTAACACCGAGCGGAGATGATTTTATCGCCGGAATGCTTTATGCGTGTGATGTTTTAATAAAATATGGCGTGAAAATAAATACTGACGTAAAAAAAATAAGAGAAATATCAAAAAGCAATAATCCGATTTCTGATTCTTTAATTTACTATGCATCAAAAGGAGCTTATTATAAGCGATTTAAAGACTTTATTGAAGCTTTTTTATACAAAGAAGAGAATCTAAATCAAGCGTTTAACAATTTAATCGAAATAGGTGAAACATCATCATCAGATATGCTTTCAGGCTTTCTAATTCAGCTAAAAAGCATAAATCTTTTATAATCTCAAAACTCAACAAAAACAGGCGTTTACAAACTTTACAAACTAGAATATATGATAAAAGGAATTATTAAAAAAGGTGAATACTTCGACAGTGTTACTTTGATGATAGTATCAAAAGAAGTAAATAAAATTAACGGTGTTATTGACTCTTCGGTCGTAATGGGAACAAACGAAAACAAAGCAATTTTGAAAATGGCTGAATTGTTTTTAGATGATTTCATTTCCACTAATGATACAGATATGCTGATTGTAATCAACGCTGAAAATGAAGAATCATACAAAAATGCTCTTATTAAAGTAGAAGAACAATTAAAAGCTATCCGTAACAAAAAAGACGACTCTGTAGATTTTAATCCTAGAAGTTTCGATGGAGCAATAAAAGTAATGCCCGAAGCAAATCTTTCTTTGATTTCAGTTGCCGGAAAATATGCAGCAAAAGAAGCACAAAAAGCTTTGAATGCAGGATTACACGTTATGTTGTTTTCAGATAATGTTACTGTTGAAGACGAAATAAAACTAAAAAAACAGGCAGTTGAAAAAGGTCTTTTAATGATGGGACCAGACTGTGGAACGGCAATTATCAATGGTATCCCGTTAGCTTTTGCAAATGTAGTAAATCGTGGCAACATTGGGATTGTAGCTGCTTCTGGAACAGGGTTACAAGAAGTCAGCTCAATAATCACAAATCTTGGTGGCGGAATTTCGCAAGCTATTGGCACCGGCGGAAGAGATGTAAAAAAAGAAGTTGGTGGAACTATGTTCATCGAAGCTCTGAAAGCTTTGAATAAAGACGAAAAAACCGAAGTAATTGCTCTTGTCTCAAAGCCACCACATCCTGATGTTCTTGAAAAAATTGCTACAGAAATAAAAAAAATATCAAAACCTGTTGTAGCAATTTTTATTGGCGGAGATAAAGAAACTATTTCAAAATCGGGTGCTATTGCGGCTTCTAACCTTGAAGAATGTGCTGTTATTGCAAATGCTTTGGCTAAAAAACAAGATTATTCAACGGCATTGCAATCATTAGAAGAAAGGAAAAATAAAAACAAAGAACATGCAAAAAATCTTGCAAATCAAAATAAATGTAAATACCTTCGAGGATTATTCAGTGGTGGTACTTTATGCTACGAAGCCCAGCTTATTCTTAAAAATTCGATAGGTTTTGTTTACAGCAATACGCCTTTAAATAATGAATATAAATTAAAAGATTTGTGGAAAAGCACTGAAAACACAATAATTGATTTAGGTGATGATGATTTTACGGCAGGTCGCCCACATCCTATGATTGATTTTTCATTAAGATGTAAAAGAATTGTTCAAGAAGCCCAAGACCCTGAAACAAAAGTAATTCTGCTTGATGTTGTTCTTGGATACGGCTCAAATCTTGCTCCTGATGACGAGCTTGTGCCTTATTTCAAAAAAGCTAAAGAGATAAATCCGAATGTTGCAATTATATGTTCAATCACAGGAACTGACAAAGACCCGCAAAACCGAGCAAAAGTTAAACAAGCTCTTGAAAATGCCGGTGCAATTGTAATGAACACAAACGTAGAAGCAAGCGAACTCGCATTGCAAGTAATCAAGTAAATAGTTGTTTTTATAAGTTAACCGGAAAACTCAATAACTCGACAACTTTATAAACTATATAAACATAATAATATGAGTATAAACGAATTATTCAACAAAAACCTCAAAGTAATAAACACAGGAATAGGTTCTTTTAAAGAAAACCTTGAAAATGCAGGTGCAGAAGCAGTACAAGTTGATTGGAAGCCACCTGTTGATATTGACCCTAAGGTAATGGAAATCATCAATTCACAAAAAGAGATTATTGATGAAGCAAACAAAAAAGCACTACAAATTGTGCTCAATGGAAAACCTGTTCTAATTGGTATGGACATAGCAAAAAATGTTATTCCTGGTATGAAACAAAATTTAATCCTGCATTCAGGACCACCAATTTCATGGGACAGAATGAGCGGACCAACTCGCGGAGCAATTATTGGTGCTTTAATCTACGAAGGAATGGCAAAAAACCCCGAAGAAGCAGAAAAACTTGCTGCCTCGGGACAAATCGAATATGCTCCCTGCCACGAACATTCAACTGTGGGACCTATGGCAGGTATTGTTTCAGCATCTATGCCTGTTTTCATAATTAAAAACGAAGAATATGGCAATTTTGCGTATTGCACTCAAAATGAAGGGCTTGGAAAGGTTTTGCGTTATGGTGCTTTTAGCGATGAAGTTATCGAACGCCTTAAATGGATGGAAAAAATTATGTATCCTATCCTGAAAAATGCAATTGAAAGTGCAGGAAAAATAGATTTGAAAAATATTATAGCACAAGCATTGCACATGGGAGATGAGTTACACAACAGAAACAGAGCCGGAAACTCATTATTTTACAGGGCAATAACTCCACATATTATAAAAACTGCCGAAAACAGAGAAAATATGGCAAAAGTGCTTGATTTTATTAACGGTAACGACCATTTCTTTTTAAATTTATCAATGCCTGCAGCAAAAGCTACATTAGATGCGGCAATGAACATTCCTAACAGCTCAATGGTTATAGCATTGTCCCGAAATGGAACAGATTTCGGTATAAGACTTGCAGGAACAGGCGAAAAATGGTTTGTTGGTGCGGCTCTTGTGCCTGATGCTCTTTACTTCCCGGGATTTACAAAAGATGATGCAAATCCCGACATCGGAGACAGTGCAATCACAGAAACAGTTGGTCTTGGAGGTTTTGCAATTGCATCATCTCCCGCAATTGTTCAATTTGTAGGTGGTTCAGCAAAAGATGCTGTTAATTATACTCTTGCAATGTACGAAATTTCAATTGGTGAAAATAATATTTATCAAATTCCTTATCTTAATTTTAGGGGAACTCCTACGGGAATAGATGTTAGAAAGGTAATTGAAAAAAATCTGACACCTTTTATAGATACAGGAGTAGCACATAAAAAACCAGGCATCGGACAAGTAGGAGCAGGTGTTTTGTCTGCACCTATCGAACCTTTCAAAAAAGCATACGAAGGATTAGCTGATGCACTGTTAAAATAGATTATTTTAACAAATTCAGACTATACTTTGAAAAAATATTGACGTATTTTTGTAAAAATATTAAAAATCTGACTAATGAATAAGTTTTTTTTGTCGTTTCTGTTGCTATTTATCTCTCTCAAAATATTTGCATCAGGTATTTTAGTTCCTATGGACGAGAAACAATCAAATCATCTGAAAGCTTACGGAGCAACTTATTGGGTTTTGGAAAACGGTTTGTCTTGCGATTGGCTTTTGAATTATCGTGGTGGTAGTTTTTTACTGCCGGCAAGACCTGAAATACAAGAAAAATGTATAGTTATGGGTGTATCTTTTGAAATTCTTACTGATGCTGAAATCAACACTATTTATTCCTACATTGCAAAGCCTGAAATCAATATGGAGAAAATTAAGTTGGAAAAAGCCCCAAGAATAGCTGTTTATGCCCCAAAAACTTATTTGCCGTGGGACGATGCAGTTATGCTGGTGCTTACCTACGCCGAAATTCCATATACAGTTATTTATGATGAAGAAATTTTGATGGGAGAGCTTAATAACTACGATTGGCTGCATTTGCATCACGAAGATTTTACAGGTCAGTATGGTCGCTTTTGGGGTTCGTATCATAATGCTACTTGGTATATCAATCAAGTTGCAGAATCAGAAGCAATGGCTCATAAACTTGGATATGCAAAAGTCTCACAGTTAAAACTTGCAGTTGCTCTGGCTATTAAACAGTACATTTTTAACGGAGGTTTTTTATTTGCAATGTGTTCCGGCACAGATTCCTATGATGTTGCTTTGGCAGCCGAAGGTGTTGATATTTGTCATCCTATGTTTGACGGAGATCCTATTGACCCTGATGCTCAAAGTAAACTTGATTATTCAAAAACTCTGGCATTTGAAAATTTCAAAATCAGCACAAATCCCTATGAATACGAATTTTCTGATATTGATGTTACTAACTACAGAAGAATAGAAGAGCAAGATGATTTTTTTACATTGTTTGAGTTTTCGGCAAAATGGGACCCTGTTCCAACAATGCTTACTCAGAATCATACAAAAATAATAAAAGGATTTATGGGGCAAACAACTGCATATAACCGTGATTTGATAAAACCAAGCGTTATTATAATGGGAGAATTTAAAAATGCAAACGAAGCAAGATATATTCACGGAGAGTATGGGCAAGGAACCTGGACATTTTATGGTGGACACGACCCAGAAGATTATCGACATTTAGTTGGTGACCCAGCCACCGAGCTTGAAATTTTTACTCACTCAGCAGGGTACAGGTTAATATTAAATAATGTTTTATTTCCTGCGGCTGAAAAGAAAAAGCGTAAAACCTGAAGTGCAGATAAAGAAACGAAAAAAAACAGCCCCGAAAAATAAAGGGGCTGTTTTTTTATAAACTTCTGGTCAATTTAAAAAATCTGTCCCATCTTATTTTTGAAAGGAATTTTTTGTCTTTATCAAGCGATAGCCAAATTATAACTGGTGTTCCAACTATATGGTCTTCCGGAACAAGCCCCCAAAATCTTGAATCTGCTGAATTATGACGGTTATCACCCATCATAAAAAAGTAATCTTGCTTGAATGTGTAAGTATTTGTTTGTGTACCGTTAATAAATATCAAACCATCTTTTACTTTTAAATCATTGTTTTCATATACATTGATTGCTCTTTCGTATAATGGTAAATTTTCGATTGTTAAATCCAATGATTCACCGGCTTTAGGTATCCAAAAAGGTCCAAAATTATCTTCATTCCAAGCGTAAGTATCTGTTTGTGCTAATTTTAAATAATTTACCACATTAAATAAAAGTAGAGAATCATCGGAATTTTCAACAAGCAAACTTACAAAATCTTCAGTTGTACTGTAATTTTTCCCAACTCTTTCATTTAGAGCAGTAAATAATTTTTCGTCAAAAGTTTGAGCATATTTTAATAATGTGTCATTTACAACGTATTTTATAGGAGTATGAGGGAAGATATAAGATTCTTTGTATGCTTTAGGTTTTATAATTTTTTTAATAAATAAAATGTTGGGCAAAGTTTTAAGTTGTTCGTAACTTCTTTTAGTCAAAGGTAAAATAATCATATTTGTTAAATCGTAAGCAGATAATTCCGGCATATAAATCAGCAAATTAGGATCGTAGTATCGCGATTGGCTTTGGTCTTCTTGTGAAATCCCAAGATTTTCGTAAATTCTTGGATTTAAAGGTGTACCGTCAGTAACAATTGCATATTTATATTGCATTTCATCAAAATATTTCTGTGCCTTGCCGTTTATGTAAACCACTCCGTCAATAACTTCAATTATGTCGCCTGCAATAGCAACACATCTTTTAACGTAGTTATCTTTTTTATCAATAGGTCTGACTAAAATTTTGCCGAAAACACCTTTTTGAGTCAGTCCATTATAAGGGCTAACAATTTCGTCTTTGAAGACAGCATCTTTACCAAATTGTCTGCATAATTCGTAATAACTTTGAGCCTGCATATTTGCGGCAACCGTATCACCTACCGGAAAATTAAAAACAACAATATCATCATTTTTTATTTCTGTAAGACCTGCAAGTCTTTTATATGGCATTTGAATCCAGTCTAAAAAAGCGGGAGTATATTTAGTGAGCGGTAAAGTATGGTGAGTAAAAGGTACAGCAAGAGGAGTAATAGGCATTCTTGGTCCGTAGTGATACTTACTAACAAAAAGATAATCGCCAACTTTAAGAGTTTTTTCCATCGAAGATGTAGGTATAGTGTATGCTTCAAGAAGCAAAGTTCTTATTATCAAAGCAGCGACACCGGCGAAAATTATTGCATCAACCCATTCTATAAGTTTAGTTTTAAGAGCATCTCTTTTTTTCCAGAATGTCCAGTTTACTTTTTTAGTAATAAAATAATCAAAAATAATCCCAAAAATTAGTATTAACCATAAGTTTTGTGTCCAAATAATTAATAAAAGCAATAAAAATGAATATATTCCAAAATTAAAATATTTGTTTTTCAGAAATTTTTTGAATTTTGATAGTTCTTTTTCAGGCTTTTTGTCTTCTTTTTTCATAAAAATTTATTATGGTAATTAAAAAAATTTTCCAAATATATTTATTTAATTGTAAATCTCGATATTAAATTTACTTAAACTTGATTTATGTTTTTGAATAAAAAAAAGTCCGAAAATTTCGGACCTCTCTATTCCGCAATATTAAGATGCTGATATAAATATAGTCCGTAGGACTAAAA
>DYKL01000524.1 GCA_020722645.1 Acetofilamentum sp.
ATTACGACCAAAACATACAAATTGATAATCTGACATACCGCTATTCAGGAAATCAGCTCACTTATGTCGATGACATCAACGACCCAAACCATCAGGATTACGGTTTCCGAGACAACGGTGCATTTTTCAATATAGCTCTTTCGGATTTGCAATCATTATTGTCCGAAACATAAAATACTATATTATAAGACTTTACATTTTAAAATTACAATCAAAAATATATATAAAACTTTTTATTTCGTTTAAGACTTCGTCTTAAATGCTCAAATAACTGCAAGTTTGTAACTTGCATTTTTCACCTGCCTTTTCGTCTCTGCGAGGCTTTGCGAAGCAGACCCTGACTCGTTAAAACCGGTTCGGGTTTAAGATTACTTCGCAAAGCCTACCTATGACAACAACCCTTTAACTGATTAGTTGTTAATTAGTTGTATGTTTAACTCATAAGCTAATCTTTCTACTGCTTTTTGTTTTTGCATCAGTATTTGTTCTTCATATTTTTTTACACTTTTTTCTGCATATTCTATGCCTTTTACCATACCCTCGCAAACAGGTATTTTAACACTATTCTGATGCTCGGACAAACTCTATAAAGATTTACAAATTTACACAAACTTCGTTTTTTTTTATTGTCATTCTACTTTTATGCAAAATTTTTTTTGCTTCCCACTCGTAATGACGCAAAGCGTATGAGTAGGCTAGCGACAAATTCTTAATACAAGGTTTCGGACAATAATGATTTGCAATCCGGAAGCAATAATCCCGATTATTCATACGATGCCAACGGAAATCTAATAAAAGATGAAAATAAGCAGATTACAGAGATTACCTACAACAATCTAAATCCCCATCTGGTGCGATATTGCAGCTCTTACCAGTCCGCAAACCCACGGCAACATCACGCAAATAGACTGGATTTCTATTTCATTCCAAAACCATGAAAAGCTTAAATCTAAATGTTAATTCACACAAAAAGTTAAAATTGTCATCAAAAAGACTTTGTATTTTCTGCACAAACTCCCAAAAGCATTATGTTAATCACGATTTAGTAGCATAAATTAAGCACTATACGATTATTTTATGAAGCAAAATAAGAATCTATTAATAAAAAAGTTTAATTTTTTTTAAATATTGAAATTATTTACTCAACTTTATGCCAAGTTAATGATTTTTTTTGGTATCTTTGCATAAAATTAATTAAAATGCAACTTGTAATTGAAATAAATGATAAAATTAAATTTGAATCTTTCTACAATTTTTTGAAAAATTTAGATTTTATCAAAATTGTAAACAAAAAAAAAGAAAACAAAAATTATACGAATTGGAAAGATGATTTTGCAAGTATTGGCGTGTGGGATTTAAACGAAAATGATATAAAACTACAAAATTGGAAAATAGACGAGTTTTAATTGACACTTCTGTTATCATTAAATTTATCAGAAGCACTAAAAAACAAGAAACTTTACTTTGGGAATTAATGGAGCATTTCGACTGTTTTGTTTCTGTTATAACAATTTTTGAATTATATAACGGCATCAAAATTTCGGAACATAATGATATATTGGAAAAAATATTTCGTTGGATTAAAATTATTGAATTTAATAAAGAAATGGCTCTAAAATCGTCAGAGATATATCGTAATCTAATCAAAGAAAACAAAATTATTGAATTTCGGGATATTTTTATAGCTGCAACTTCAATTATTTTTAAAATTCCACTTTCAACGTTAAACAAAACCCACTTTGAGAGAATTAAAGGTATTGATTTAATTGTTTAGACCTCGTTCTTCTAAATCATACAATTTGTTCCTTCAAGAATTGTATCTTGGGGAACTAAAATACAAAAAATTATTTGTTTCGTAGAAACAAAACCACCGCAAACCCC
>DYKL01000068.1 GCA_020722645.1 Acetofilamentum sp.
TTAAATTCAACAATTTTGCAAAGATATAAAAACTATACTAAATTAACAATACCAATTTCATTTGCTAATTGACAAATTTGCTAATTGGCACATTTGACTCTGCTTAGTGTTTCTTTTTTATTTTAATTACCTGACCAATTTGAAGTTTTGAAACATCTTCGTCAGAAAAGCTATTTATTTTCATAAGATCTTCGTGGGTAACACCGTCGAATTTTTGAGCGATTGAATACAAATTATCACCACTTTTGATTGTATAATAAATATAATTTGGATCAAGATTTTGTTGTTGAACTTTTCTGTCACTTGCAATTTGTTGTTTTTGTTCAAATGGCTGATTAGCAATTCCTTGATAATATGAAAGTTTTTTCATCGGAACATAAATAATTAGTTTTTGACCAATGTCTAATTTGTTGGATTTTAAATTGTTCCAGCATTTTACATCAGTTACCGATACATCAAACCATTCTGCAATAAATGAAAAATTATCGCCTGATTTTACAGAATAAATAACTTGACCTTTTCCTGATAAGTCATAATCAGGGCAGGGTGGAGGAGTGTATGAGTAATTGTAATTCTGATTGTATTTTTGTTGATATGTATTTGTGTTTTTAACAACAAATTTTTGTGAAAAAATTACAGAATCTTTGTAATCGTATATTTTGTCTTCATTCATAAGATAAGCAGTAATGCTTTCAATAGGTAGTCTTAAAGGATATGGTTTAATATGCCCGGGAATGATGTCAATTTTATATTGTGGATTAAGGTCTCTCAATTGGTCAATTGGTAAACCAAGTACTTCTGAAACTTGCATAAGGTGCAGTGTATCAGTAATCATAACAGTATCTGTATTGATAGGTAATTCTATTGTTGCAGCATAAAAATTATGTTCTTCGGTATAATTCATAATGTAAGTAATTGCAATAAAAGCAGGTACATAACTTCTTGTTTCTCTTGGAAGAAACTGATAAATTTCCCAAAAATCTGTTTTACCGCCTGAACGAATAATAGCATTATTTACGTTACGTGCACCGCAGTTGTAGCCAGCTAATGCCAAATTCCAATCTCCAAAAATATCATAAAGGTCTTTTAGATATGAAACTGCTGCTTTTGTCGATTTCATAGGGTCTCTGCGTTCGTCAATATAACTGTTGATTTCTAAGCCGTATATCTTGCCGGTTGTATAAATAAACTGCCAAATACCTGTTGCTCCTAATATTGAAACGGCTCTTGGATTTAATCCAGATTCAATAATCGGAAGATATTTTAATTCAACAGGCATGTTATTTGCCATTAATTCTTCTTCAAACATCGGGAAATAATATTCTGATAATCCCATAATAGTTGGAATTAAGTATTTTCCATTTTTAAGATATAGTTCAATCCAAGCTCTGACTTGGGGATTGTATGAAAGTATCATCGGAGTTGCAATTTTTTTCATTCTTTCTATAACAACCGAGTCTGCTATATCAAAGTAATGTTCATCTGAAAAGATGTCTTTGTTTTTTTCATATTTGTTTAAAGATGTTTTTACATACCAACCACTTAGCAAACTGTCAATATTTGCTGTTGTTTGAGTTTCTAATGATGTTGTGTTTGTTTGAGCAAATAAATTAGAACTTAAAGAACTAATTATTAACAAAAACAAGAATAATTTTAATTTTTTCATTGCAATTTTTTTTAATTATACTATAAAATCTGTTCAATTATTTTTTACAAAAATACAAGTTTTATTCCAATTTTAAAAAAACGAACTTTTTTTGATTTGATCGTATTTAAAGTTAAATTTCATATTTACAGAAAAATAATTCTGTCCCATAAAATTGTTTACGGAAGGATAGATATTGACTGAAAGGTCTTCAGAAACGTCAAAGTTTGAAAGTTCTGCATCTACATAAGCGTCTATAATATTAAGCGTCCAGAATATTATGCCGGCAAAAGCAAATAAATCACGTGAGCGTCTGTTTTCGTTTAAACTGGTTTTTAATTTTGAAACATCGTATATTCCGCTTAAAGTAGTATCGTTGGGGTTTATTAAATAATATTGTCCAAGTGAATCAATATCGAAAAGACTGATGTCATAGTAATATTTTTTGTATTCTTTATGAAATTTATCCACATTGTAGACTATTGGTACAAAACCACCCCAAATAATAGGAGTTTTCCAGTATTTACGATTATAAATTTGTCCTGTGCCGGGAGCAACGGTTGATAAAATCACAGCTACTTTCGGATTTCTATGTGTTTTGACTTTTTTTAAGGTGTCTTCCTGTGTATAAGCCTGATTTATCGCTAATAAAAAAATGATTATATATAAAAATTTTTTCATAAATATATCAACAATTAATAAATTACTGCAAATATAAAAAAAAGAGCAGAATAAAATTATTATCTGCTCTTTTTTAAATGTTTTTTATTTTTAGTTTAGTGAATTTAAAAGTTTCTGCAAATTTTCTTCTGATTCAAAATCAATTATCAGCTTTCCTTTACCGTTTTTAGCCATTTTGATATCAACTTTTGTATCTAATTTTTTTGAAAAATCGTTTTTTATATCAACGATATATTCGGGGACTTCAAATTTTGAAGTTGATGAAGATATTTTTGGTGTAATAACAGCCTCTACTTCTTCTTGTGTCTTTTTAACAGATAAACCGGCAGATAGAATTTTGTAGAATATTTTTAACAAATTATGTTTATCTTCAATAATACCTGCAAGAATTTTAGCGTGTCCCATAGAGATTTTTGAAGCTCTAAGAGCAGCTTGAATTTCGGGTGGCAGGTTTAGTAATCTCATATAATTTGCAACGGTAGAGCGTCCTTTACCGGTTCTTTCGCTTAAACTGTCTTGTGTAAGATTACATTCTTCCATCAGTCTTTGGTAGGTAATAGCAATTTCTATCGGATTAAGATTTTCGCGTTGGATATTTTCAACCAAAGCCATTTCAAGCATTTCCTGGTCGTTGGCATCTCTTACAAAAGCCGGGATTTTTTCTAACCCTGCCATTTTAGATGCTCTCAAACGTCTTTCGCCTGAAATCAGCTGGAATTTATTATCTTTAATTTTTCTAACAGTAATTGGTTGGATAATCCCTAACTGTTTTATAGATTCTGAAAGTTCGATTAAAGCCTGTTCATCAAACTGAGAACGAGGTTGAAAAGGATTTGTATCTATATCATTTACATCAATTTCTGCAATATTGCCTGTTTTTATTGCTTCTTCTATTGTTTTGGCCGGTGTATATGTTGATTCGGGTATTAAAGCCCCTAATCCTTTACCTAATCTTATATCTTTTTTTGACATTATTATTTTTTTTATTGATTTTTCTTCAAAATTTCTTCTGCAAGGTTAAGATAATTTATTGAACCTTTTGATTTTGCATCATAAACAATTACCGGTTCTCCGTGGCTAGGGGCTTCTGTAAGTCTTATGTTTCTTTGTACTATTGTATCAAACACAAGGCTTTGGAAATGTTTTTGAACCTCTTCTGCTACTAGGTTTGATAGTTTCAAACGCGGGTCGTACATTGTAAGTAAAAATCCTTCGATTTGAAGTTCTGGGTTTAACCCGTTCTGAATCATTTTAATGGTATTGAGCAGTTTGCCAAGCCCTTCCAATGCAAAATATTCACATTGCACAGGTATGATTACAGAATCTGCTGCTGTAAGTGCATTAAGAGTAAGCAGACCTAATGATGGAGAACAGTCGATTAATATATAATCATAATCATTTTTAAATTTTTCGATAATCGATTTAAAAATTCGTTCGCGGTTTTCAAAATTAAGCATTTCTATTTCTGCACCAACTAAATCTATGTGAGACGGAAGTATAAAAAGTCCTTCAATTTTGGTTTTGATAATAGCTTTTTTTGCATCTTCACCGTTAATAACACATTCGTATATACTGGTTTCAATTTCACGAGGATCAAAGCCTAAACCGGAAGTTGAGTTTGCTTGTGGGTCAGCGTCTATTATTAACGTTTTTTTCTCTAATACAGCTAGACTTGCTCCCAAATTAATTGATGTTGTGGTTTTTCCAACTCCACCTTTTTGATTTGCTATTGCTATTGTTTTTGACATTATTTTCCTTTTTAATAAAATTTTTGCAAAAATATAAAAAAAAAGTCTTTCAATAAAAAATGTTCCACGATTTTTCCACACTAAATAATTTATCATTTGTGAAAATTTTTTAGCTAATTGTTGATAAAGTGTATAAGTAATTGTTAATTAGATTATTGTTGTTATAGGTTTTGTTAAAAATAATGTGAATATCTATAAGAAATTATTCGTAAAATTTAGTATTTAAAGAAGAAATTTTAAATTTGCAGATATAAACACAAAATAAAAAAATATGTTTGATGATATTTTAAAAAATTTGTTTAACGAAACAAAACAAAAAATTGAGAAACAAAAAAAATCATTGTCCGAAATAATAATTGAACATCAAGCAACTGATAATAAGATTTCTATTAAAATAAACGGCGATGGGAAAATTGTAGATTTGAAAATTTCAGAAGACTTATTAAAAGAAAATCACGAAATGCTTGAAGATTTGTTAGTTGTGAATTTAAACAAAGCAATTGAAAAATTAGACGAAGTCAAAAATAAAGAAATGGAAAAAATTAAAGGTGAAGCTGTTCCTAATATTGATGAGTTGTTTAATTCTTTTATAAGTGATGAAGAGGAGTAAATCAGTTTATTGAGTTATCGAGTTTCAAATTTATCAAGTTATCGAGTTTTCGTGTTTGTCAGACTGAGAGTAGTCGAAGTCGAGTTATTAAGTTATTGAGTAGTTAGTTATCGAGTTGTAATAATTATTGATTATTTTAATAAAAATATATGAAAAAACACATAAGTTTATTTGTAATGGCTGTTTTATTTTCGGCTTGTTCGGTAGATTACAAACCTAATGGAGTTATTCCGAATGAAGATGACCCAATTGAGAATATTTTCCCCGAATCAATAAATGAAATGCAATCAAAAGTACAGCTTGAATTTATGAACGATTCTTGTCGGTCTATTTCTGCCAGTTATGGTGATAATGATATTATTTATTATCAAATTATTCTTGTCAACGAAGATTTTTACGATGCAAAAAAATGTGCTGAGGATTATATTTTACCGAAGTTTGAAAAATCCGGCAATTTTAAAACCAATTACAAGGGTTTTTTATATTATTCTTCCGATGAAACAATAGAGATGTCGGCTTGGTATATAGAAAACTATGTTTTTTTAATGAAAACTCATATTGATTATTTAGAATTGGCTATAGAAAATAATTACTACCTGACGTTATTATAGAATTATGGAGTTTTTTGTTATCGGTTTGATGTCCGGTACATCACTCGACGGCTTGGACATTGCATATTGCCATTTTAAATATAGTGATAAATGGAGTTTTGAGATTTTAAAAGCTGAAACTGTCGCTTATGATGAAGATTTAATCAATCGACTTAGAAATAGTACGAATTTATCAGCATATCAATTTGTTAAATTACATAAAGATTTGGGAGATTTCATTGGAAATGAAGTCAATAAGTTTAAAAATGGACTAAAAGTCGATTTTATAGCTTCACACGGACATACTTCATTTCATTTACCAGAAGAAAGAATTAATTTTCAACTCGGCAACGGAGCTACAATTGCGGCAATAACTAAAATGCCCGTAATTTGCGACTTCCGTAGTCTTGATATTGCTCTTAACGGTCAAGGTGCTCCTTTGGTGCCTGTTGGTGACAAATTGCTTTTTTCTGACTATGACGCATTGCTTAATATTGGCGGTTTTGCGAATGTTTCTTTTGTTAAAAATTTTGTAATTGCTTACGACATTTCACCTGCAAATTTTGCATTAAATTTTTTTGTACGTAAAATTGGGCTTGAATATGATAAAAATGGTGATATTGGAAGGCAAAGTAAATCTGATGAACAATTAGTCGAAAAATTAAATTCTTTGCATTTTTATAAAACAAAAAGTCCCAAATCTTTGTCAGACCATTGGTTTTATGAGACATTTTTAAAAGCTGTTGATGAACAAAAATATTCGTTAAATGAGATAATTGCTTCTCTTTATGAACACATTTCAACCCAAATATCGGAGGAATTAAATAAAAAAAAAGTTAAAAAATGCCTTATTACTGGCGGAGGTGCATATAATATTTTTTTAGTAGATTTGATAAAATCAAAAACAACTGCTGAAATTGTAATTCCAGATAAAATTATTGTTGAGTATAAAGAAGCCTTGATTTTTGCTTTTCTGGGTCTTTTGAGGTGGATACAACAACCCAATTGTCTGTCGAGTGTAACTGGAGCGGATTATGATAATATCGGCGGCAGTATTTATTTGGGTTGATTTTTGAAAAACTTTTAATCATCTTTACTTTTTTGGAGTTGTTATCCGAAAACACTATAAATCAACTAATTATTAAATTCGGATTCCAAATCCGAATCAGCAGAATAAAAAATTTTATAGCTTTTAGTATAAATTATCTTGTTTTTGAGTTTTTTGCCACCTTTTTATTAGATCAATAGTTCGGTATATTTTGAAGTAATTCGTTAATATTCAGCAAATTGATTTTGTACGTGTAACAAATTAGTAATTGATTGAAAATCAATAATTTGCTTCCTTCGTTATCTCTCAGGATGACGCTAATTGAAAAATTAACGAATTATTGTTAGATAAGAAAATAATAATATTATACCTAATCCATAGAAAATAAAAAAAACAATATGTTAACGGATTTTTTGTAATTGCTAAATTTGCATACAAAACATCATTTTTTTCATCGTAAGAAAATTTTTCCAAAGTAAGCTGTATTCCTTTTTTGAAAAGCGGTTTGAAAATAAAAGCATCTCCTTTTATTATAGTATCATTACTATTAATCAATAGTACAGAAGTGTAATTTTCTTTGTAATGAAAATTGTCTTTTGTTCTGTGAAGTCTGGATTTTTTTTCTTTTGTGAATATTTCTTTATCATCAATAAAATTTATTTTTTCAACTTTAAGATAAAAATTATCTTTAAATTCGAAAACTTCACCTTCTGTCAGTTTTATATTGCTGAATTTGTATCCTATTAGCAATGATAATGCGTGGATTAATAAAATCATAATAAAAATAAAATGTAATGTAAACAACGAAAATGAACGAAAATTTTTCGCTTTTACAAATTTTTTCAACAAATTATCCCATGTACACAAAATTAAATTTAAACCGAATAATACAGCAACAACGCACAAAATTAAAAACCAAATAAGCAGTAATGTGTGGTTTGAACTTTTGTAGAAAAACCAATCTCTGATAATAAATTCGTTCATTTGTTTAAGCTCGGTGTAAACAGAATCTGAATTTGACATCAAAATACCCCAGAATAATATCAAAACAAGCGAAATGAGAAGAATTACTGTGAATTTAAGTGAACTTAGGAATTTATACATTTGTGAATTATGTGGGTTAAATTTATGTTAAAAATATAATTAAAATCAGAATCAACGGAATTACAGAAAAAATAATCTGACGGTTTTTGTTTTTAAACCATAAAGAGCTAAAATGTCCGCCAAATAATGCAAGCAGAAATATTATTGCTGAGGTAAAGAAATTTTTACTCCAGTGCCAGGCATCTCCATAAGCTAATTGAGCCCAAACCGAGCCTGAAAATTCACCGCATAAAAATAATAATGCACCAAGAATTGTGAAATTTTCGGCTCTGCGGATTAATGTTTTTTTTGAAAGTTCATCGTTTTTTTGTCTGACAGATGATATGTAAACCGATAAAGCATAAGTTAATACTGCAATAGCAGCGATTCTAAACTGAAAAAAAAGAACTACCGAAACATTATCATAAATATAAAAAAATCCGTCTGCCTTTAGTTCATCTGTGAAAACATATAGCTGAAAAAAAGTGCAAAAAACCAAAAATCAACAGATTTAAAATTTTTGTTTTTGTCTCTGAAACTGTAGTAAACTCCAATTGCTGTGATAATTAAGACGATGTTCTGCATTTTTTCAAACGTCCCCGACATTGGAAGATGACCGGTTGTAAATAAAACCATCAATACTCCTGACAATGAGAATATTAACGAGAAAACTCCAAAAATAAGTATCAATTTTTTTTGCCTTGTCAAAGCTATAACCGAACTTATAACAAGTAAGGTCAAAGTAATAAAATATGCAATAATTGGAAGTTTTTCAGTCATTTTTTCTAATCTGTTTATTCATTTTTCAAAATTATTTTTCTAATACCTTTAATTGCTCTGTCTGAAAAGAAATCGCAGCTTGGGTATAGTCTGAAAATACCGTTGTCAGTGGCTTCGGGATAACAAACTAAAAGAACTTCTTGTTGGTCGTTGCGATTGCAAAGTTCACTGTAAGAATAGACTGTGCAATATCCGTCATCTGCTATAACTGCTACAATTGACTGCTGAATATTTTTTTTGTCGAATTTTGAGGCATCTTTCAATATATCTTTCAGACTAAGACCTGTAAAAGGCTCTGTGCTGTGCAATCCACGACCTTTGCCGTAAAAAATTGTATGTAAAGTCTTAGATTTGCTGAAATCTGAGTTTTTGTAATATTTTATTTCAAGTTTCCCGTTTACAATTATTTCTGCTTCCGGCGAAAATAAAGGACTTTTGCCTTTTACTATTTCGATTTGGTCGTTCACAAAAGTTTTTACGGTTATTTTAACAGGGTTTGAAATATTTCTCTCGGTGATTAAATCGCTTCCGACAATAAGTTTGGCTTCGGTCGGCAAAACCCACATATCTTTTGATTTTTCAGGCACAATTCTGGCAACTGCAACAGCAATAAGAATATTGTGCATTTGGTTTGTGTAATATAATTCACCCCAACTTACAACAACTTTTTCACCTTTTTCGTTTTCAATTTCAACATATAAGTCGGTATAAGGAGGAAATACATCTGCATTTATTTTTTCTATTTTGTAAAAATTTAAAATATCTACTAATGAATACCCTATATATCTGTAAGCCCCGATAAAAAATGCTTCATTATCCTTTAATAATGTTTCTTTTACGATGATTTCTCTCAACGGTAGTTTTGATAAATCAATAAGTCCAGGGTTTTTAACTTCACCATCGACGGTAAGGTCTTTAATTTCAAGTTTGTGTAATTCGCTATTGTCAAAAAAATTGTTTGATTTATTTTCAGTATCAACAAAAACACTAGTAATGTCTTGTGAATATGCAACTTGAAGTGCAAAAATCAGAATAATAATGTTTAAAATTTTCATATTATTTAAAGTTTTGATATTAAAAATCTAATACAAATAGAAAAACTTAGTTGCTTAGTGTCTTAGAGGTAAAACAAAGCTACAAAGCTACAAAGGCACAAAGAAAAACATTGTAGCTTCTTGTTTTAGTGTAAAAAATTAAACTACAAAGACACAAAGGTACAAAGAAAAATTTAGTTGATTGGTGTCTTAGAGATAAAACAAATCTACAAAGTCAAAAATAATTTTAATTATACCTTAAATCCGCAAGTCTTTTCGTAAGTGGTTGCAGGTGAAAACACCTGCAACATGTAGTTTGCACCAGTCAGGTGTTTTCACCTGGCTGAATTTCAGATATATAAGTATAGACTTACGGATTTAAGGTATCTAATGAAACATAAAAAAAATTTAATGGTTGAAAAATTAAGAAATATTTAAGTTAGATGTGATTATTGTCAATTAATAATATGAATTATACTTCAATAGTTCGGTATCTTTTGAAGTAATTCGTTAATATTCAGCAAATTGATTTTGTATGTGTAACAAATTAGTAGTTGATTGAAAATCAATAATTTGCTTCCTTCGTTATCACTCAGGATAACGCTAATTGAAAAATTAACGAATTATTGATACCTATTAGACTTTCAAAATAATTTAATTTCGATTTTGTCTTAATTGGTATTATTTGGAGAAAAAGGAGTAAATTGTATGAATGGGTTATGGAATTTCGGCTTTAATTTGGTCAAGATCCAAGTGTATTAAAACTGATTTACAATTTCGATTTAATAAATTCTAATGTTTTCTGAAGACCATGGTTTATAATTTTGTCATATTTTTCGTGAAAATTGTCAAATGCCTGAATTATAGCCTTTCCTTGTTCTGTAAGCGTTGTTTTACCACCTTCGCTGCCTCCTCTTTGTCTTTCGATAACCGGAAAGCCTAATAATTCTTCAATTTTATTAAGGTTATCCCAGGTTTTTCGGTATGATAAATTCAGTTTTTTCATTGCTTCTTTTAAAGAGCCGGTTTGGTCAATAGTTCTGAGTAATTTGCATTTACCATCTCCCAAAACACCTTCGTTTTCGCCCAATTCAAGCCAAATTTTAAATTTTAAACGATAGTTGTCCATAATACTATTTTAAAATTTGAAAACAATTTTTAAAACAATGTAAAAAACAACCATTAAAATTGTTGAGATACCAATCAAAGTGGTCATTTTGGAGTTTTTACTGAACATTTTCAGAAAACTTGCATCGTTTTGGGAATCAATACGGATATTGGCTAAAATAATCATTGTAATGGCTTCAAACAGAAAAAATAAAATTAAAATTATTTCAACCATTTGAAAGTTCTGTAAAAAAGCGAATGGTGATAACATAGTTTTTTTTTTTTTACAAATATAAATCATTTTTTGACAAAGTTATATTTTACTTCAAAAAATATCATTTTGTCCGGATTTTTGTAACCTTTGCTGTTGGTGTATTTAACATCAAAAGCATTGTCAATGGTAACGGATGTTTGCCCGAAAAAACAAGTTAAGTGTCTGTAAACAAATAAAATGAGAGAAAAAAAGTATTTTTTTGTGGTCAATAATTTTTTTACATTTGAGAAAATTTATTTTGCAATCCATTTGTTTTCAATAGTTCGGTATATTTTATAGTAATTTGTTAATATTCAACGAATTATGTTTGTGCGAGTAATAAATTGGTAAATAATTGAAAATCAATAATTTGCTTCCTTCGTTGTAACTCAGGATGACGCTAATTGAAAAATTAACGAATTATTGTGTTTTAAATAAGTTTCATTTGTGGTCTCTAAACGAGGTTTTATTTTTATGTAATTTATTGATTATATATGTATTGTTTTTAGGGTTTTGGCAAACATCCGTTATAAGAGTTTAACAACAATACTTCAGCAAAAAAGAAAGTACCTGCAATGAGAATTAGAGATGATTTTTTGTGTAATTCGCTTAATAAATTTGTTATTAGTTTCATTTAATATTTGGTTAAAATTTAATTAATTTTGTTTTTCAGTGATTCCGGCAGTAAATTAGTAGAATTTGAGTCACAGTAATTTACAACTCCCATACCTTGTTGTATTAAAATTTTGCCACCTTTTTCAGTATTAGTAAGAAATTCCAGAAATTTTAGAGCAACATCGGGATTTGGAGAATTATTTGGAACAGTAAAACCGTATAAAATAGCAGAACCTGAAATTTCGTTTTTTTCACCGGGTACGCTACCGTCAACCATTATGCTGACAGAGTTGTAAAGCTCGTCAAATTGCGGATTGCTTAAATTTATTTCGTCAGGAAGTTCAATAAATTTTAAGTTATGCTGAATAGCAACCGATTTGTAAATTATCAGATAATCAATGTTTCCGGTTTCAAGTACAGCAAGTAAATCGACTTCTTTTGGACGAATAACGGTATTATTTTTGTTCAAAAGATTATCGGCAAGGTTTGGAATATTCAGATGATTTTCTGTAAGTTTGAAAACAAAAACAGCTCTGTATCCGCAGGGGTCAGCATTAGGTTCAGAACGCCCCAAAAATATATCATCTTGAAGTAAAATTTCATACCAGTTTTCGCTATTTATTTCGTCTGATTTTTTCGAATTTTCGGTATATGCAATAACAATTTCGTTTGAAGCAAAAGCGTAGTTCCAATCGGCAAAATCGGGTATCATAAGTTTGTCAATTACCAAAAAATCGGCAACAGCCAGAATATCACATTCTTTTTTTAAATCAGTGATTTTTCTTGCAGCATCAAGACTCCCTGAGGATTCAGCATAAATTTTAACGTCAGGGTTTTCCTTTTCAAATTCAGCAGCAATTTCTTTGAAAGGAACAGAAAGACTGCCGGCGTGAAAGATTATAAGTTTGTGTTCCGATTTTTTATCTTCATTACAAGAAAACATCAAGAAGCAAATAACCGTCAATAATAAATATTTTGATACATTTTTCATTTTCGCAAATTTTTCGACTTGCAAAAATATTCATATCGAAGTTAATATGCAAATTTATTGTTGGAAATTTGTTTTCTTAAAAAGAAATTTTTTAATCTCCGAAAAATCTTTTGACTTGCGATTCAAATTCTTTATCAACGGATTTACCGTCGCGGGTTTTAGCAAGTCCACCACCTGCTGTTTCTTTGAAGTCGTGATGTAATTTATCACCAACTTCTTTCATCGTTAAAACAACTTCATCTGGCGAAATGAATGATTTTACGTTGCTTAGAGCCATCAAAGAAGCAGAAACTGCAACCGAAGCAAAAATTCCATTTCTTTTTACGCACGGAACCTCAACTAATCCTGCAACAGGGTCGCAAATTAAACCTAAAGAATTTTTAATTGCCAAAATGAATGCCTGTACAATTTCTTGTGCTGAACCGTCT
>DYKL01000525.1 GCA_020722645.1 Acetofilamentum sp.
TGCTAATTTGCTAATTGACTAATTTGCTAATTTGCTAATTTGCTAATTGACTAATATGCTAATTTGCTAATTGACTAATTTTCAAACTAATAATAAATATGAAAGGTATAATTTTAGCAGGAGGAAGCGGAACTCGTCTTTATCCGATAACAAAAAGTATTTCAAAACAGATAATTCCGATATATGACAAACCAATGATTTATTATCCGATGTCAGTTTTGATGCTTGCAAACATTCGCGAAATCCTTATAATTTCGACACCTCAGGATATAGGCTTGTATGAAAGACTTTTTGAAGACGGTTCTTCGCTGGGTTTAAAAATTTCTTATGCAATACAACCCTCTCCTGATGGTTTGGCACAGGCATTTATTATTGGAGAAAAGTTTATAGGAAAAGAAAAAGTGTGTATGGTTTTAGGCGATAATTTGTTTTACGGATACGGTTTGTCAAAAATGTTGGAAGAAGCTCATAATATTGAAGATGGTGCGATTGTTTTTGGCTATCGTGTTGATAATCCTCAAAGATACGGAGTTGCGGAATTTGATATTGAAGGTAATGTATTGAGCATAGAAGAAAAACCACAGAATCCAAAGTCGAACTTTGCAGTTACCGGACTTTATTTTTATACTAATGATGTTGTCGAAAAAGCAAAAAACCTTAAACCCTCAGCCAGAGGAGAGCTTGAAATAACAGATTTGAACAGACTTTACCTTAACGAAAAAAGACTTAAAGTCAAAATTATGGGACGCGGAATGGCTTGGCTTGATACCGGAACTCACGAAAGTTTGCTTGATGCCTCTAATTACATATCAACAATAGAAAGAAGACAAGGTTTAAAAATAGCATGTCTTGAAGAAATTGCGTACAGAAAAAAATACATTGACATTAATCAACTTTTGCATTTGGCTGACAAGCTGAAAAATAATCAGTACGGACAATATTTGAGCAAAATTGCACAGGAATAATTCAGGTTTCTTGCTTTGCAGGGTGAAATCTTAGTTACTCACTTTGTTCTGTGCTTGCTATGCAGGTAGCTAGTTCGTCAATTTTTGAATAAACAAATTTTTGTTTTTTATTTTTCAGCATTAACTTAACTTGGATTAAATAGTTTATTATCAAATATTTACAAGAAGATACATTAAACATTATCTGTAAATTATTTTTAAAAAACTAGCTTGACAGATAATTTCGTAAAACAAAGTTTTTTATTTTTGAAAATAAAATTATTTTAGCAAAAAAATTTTTGTAAAACTTTTAAAAATTATAATTATGAGAAAAATAACTTTACTATTCCTGATTTTTGCTTTTTTTGGCTTAAATTATTCATTTGCATCCATATCTGTTAAAGACAACACAAAAGTTGAAGCAAAAGTAAGCATTGAAAAAAAGAACGCAAAAATATTTGATGTTTTTAAAACAAAAATTAAAGACGGTACACAAAAAATCAAAAAAGTATATAATGAAGTCAAAGAAAAAATAAATAATTACAGCTCAAATCTTAAAACTGCTATTGTTTTAATGGTTATTGGATTGATATTTCTGATATTAGGTGGAGCAGGATTAGGTGGCAGTATAGTATGGGCTGTCGGAGCAATTTTTTTCATAATTGGTGCTTTACTACTGCTTTTAGACATTTTATAAAAATATAATATCAAAAAAAAAGCTGTGAATATTTCACGGCTTTTTTTTATTCATTAAGGTCATAAAAAGAGATATTCAGGAAATTTATACCGACTTGCTATCAAGTTGCTTAATATAATTCACTTCGTTTTTATATTAAGATTGATAGTCTGTCGGCATTAACTAAACTAACTAAAAGATTTAACGGAACTTACTATGAAAAATCCAGTATTTCTAAGGGTTTGAGCATATAAA
>DYKL01000526.1 GCA_020722645.1 Acetofilamentum sp.
ATTAAAGGATTGCTGCAAAAAGGTTTAATTGTAATGTCTGAATTCGTTGCCCAGATTCCTTTTCCTCTCAACTGATAATCTTTGTTTGGGTCGCCGGAATAAATGAATTCATTTCCCTCGATAACTACATTATTCATATAGATAAAGTACAAAAATGAGGGTTTGTTGAAGTTATGGGTATAAAAATTATCGTTAGTTTCAAAGATGCATTGCTGAATTTTGCTGCGATTAGTGGCTGATTGCCGGTATTCTTTGAAATATATGTCAAAAATGTTGTTCAGAAAATGAGAGTTCTGTGCAATAACAATTCCACCCTGAACCACATCTACTGCAATATTTGCATTTTCGATGGTTGAATTTGTAATTTTTACAAAACCCTGATTCGAAACAGGATATTGCGGAAGTTCTTCACTGCCAATAACTTCTATGCCTTGCCATGAATTGTTTTCGCAATAAGTAGCGTTTGTCAAAACAGAATTGTCAATTATTAATTTTGCTCCCGGATACACTATTATTTTTGTGTTTTTATTAAATTCAAGTTTGGTGTTATTGTTTATAGTCAATGTTTTAGAACTGTTTACAATAATATCATTTTCTATGAAATATGAATTATTCGACCAAATTGTATTTTCATCAATAGAATAATCAGTAGGAACATTTTGATTTAAAATTATTGAATTTGAGCAAATACCTATAATTCCATTTATTTCAAAATTATTTTGACCATTTTCAAAATCAAGAACAGTACCTTGTTCTAAACAACTATTTGACATATTTTCAAAAATGAGTTTTCCTGTACCTTCAATAACAATTTTTGAACAAGATTGAGTTTTTAAAAATGAATTTTCTTTAATTAACAGAGTTGCACCATCTTTTATTATGTATGTACTACCTGATTCTAATTTTAAAGTGCTACCATTCTGAACTATTACAGTAGAATTTGGTTGTTGTGTGAAAATTGAATTTTCTTTGCAGGTAAAAATTGTTGGGTTATTAAAAATTTTTTTGCCATTAAAAATTATTGGATCAACAGGTCTTGTTGGCATTAAACCGTAATCTAAAACGATTGTGTCATTTCCAAGTAAGTTTACTTGTTCATTTAAAACTATATCACCACACCAACGAGTATTATTTGAGACATCATAATTATCCCAGGTAATCCTGATTTTTATATCACCATTATCAAATTGTTCAATAATATTTATTGATAAACCATTCAGATAAATTTTACGGTTATCATAAATTCGTGGTGTTGGGAATGGTCGATCACCTGATGATTTTTGTTGATAAGTTAAAATAGGTACAGATGCTGGATTTGAACTTAAATTTATTTTATCTCCTTGTTTAAATGCATCAAAAACAGAACCAAAAACGACATAAGTTTGATAATCAAAGTAAGTGCTTGGATATTGAATGTTGTTGCTTATTATATTATTAGGTAATAATAACTCTTGTCTTCTAATCTCATCATAGTAATAATAAGGTGTACCATCTATTATGTCAATATCCGGATCGATTATGTTGAATGCTGGTTCAATGTTTATACCATAACCAGTAAAAGGATTTTGATTGTGAATTGTATCTAAAATTATTGTTGCTGTCGTTGCACGTAGTATGAATTCTTCTTTGTCGAAAAAATCATATTCCGTAGTATCTTTGGTTACAGGTGACTTTATATTTGAATACTCTATGTCATAATTACCATAAGGATGTAATAACCAAGTATAATTTGCTTGACCTCCAAAACTTGCTGTATCTTCTTTACCTATTTGGATATAGGCATATATTCCTTTGGGTTGTCTATTTCCTGTATGATCAATATTACTCTCATATTTTTGATGATTTTCTAACCAAATCCATTGGTTTAA
>DYKL01000069.1:0-9423 GCA_020722645.1 Acetofilamentum sp.
TTCTTAGCTATCGCCTGTAAAACCTGAAAAGTTGTAAGTAAGTTCCGTTATAATATTTAATATAGTCATATAGATAGTTGTTTTTGTAAAATGATTCATAAAAATTTTCCCATTGTTATATTTTTTGAATATACCATTTAAACTGTCATTTACATAATGTCTTTCTTCTATAACCGTCCTTTTTCATCGTAATCATAATAAACTCCATTTTTTAAACCATTTTTATACATAGTAATATTAAACAACTTATTATCAAAAGCAAATACTTTTGTCGTATCAGTAATTGTATCATTTTAAAATTTAACAATTGAATAATACTTCTTTTTGTTAAAGACATAAACCCAAGTGCCTTGTTTTAAATCATTTGTGTCAACTTGATTTATTGTTGCATCACAGGAAATATCGCCTTTTGTATATTTGATTTTTTGTCCAATACTTGTGTTATAAATTAAAACAATTAGTATTGTAATTATTGTTTTTTATCCATTTGGGTGATGTTTTGATAATTCTACTTGATTTCTCGGGTCATTTAATCGGCTAGTTCCTTTAATATTTAATTTCAAAAGCCAACAAGAGGTTGCGTTTGGAGGTGTAGTTACTTTTACACTTAAATAATTATCTTTAACCCTACTAGCTGATATATCGCTATATAAAACACCTAATGCCCGAAGGACGCATTGTTATTGACAGCGAAAGCTTAAAAGATGCTAGCGACTCTTCAAAAACTTGCAACTTGTAACTTTCAACTTTTTTATAAAAGACCATCTCGGCAACACCCGCGCAATAATAGACGGAAACAGCCTGTCCAGAGAGCAACTAGGGAGCGAATTATCATTTATCCTAACTCCCGAAGGCAGAATAACCATGCACAATGCACTTTCAACTATTATTTAAAACAATACCCTCGCAACATTAAAAAATCTTTTATTACTTTTGAAATGAATTTTTGTTTGTTAATATTTAACAATAGTTTGTATATTTTATAGTATTTCGTGAATATTCAGTGAATAATGTTTGTGAGAAAAAAGAATGATAATTAACTGAAATTCAATAATTTGCTTCCTTCGTTATTACTCAGGATGACGCTAATTGAAAAATTAACGAACTAGCGAAGCGATTTCACGCGAGTAATTATTGATTTAATGTTTTTTTAAATATTCAGAAACACCTTTATGAGTAGGAACAAATGCATCGTCGCCTTTTTTCCATTCAGCAGGACAAACTTCACCGAACTTCTCGAAATGAATCAAAGCATCAAGATTTCTGAGGATTTCTTTTACGCTTCTTCCAATGCCCAAATCATTTATTGACTGATATCTGATTATTCCTTTTTGATCTATAATAAAAGTAGCCCGATATGATACCGGGGTTCCTTGAAAAACTGCTTCGCCGTCTTCTGTGTAACCGTTAACACCTGCAAGAACGTCAAAATTTTGAGCAATGGTCAAAGTCTGGTCAGAAATTAAAGGAAACTTCACGCCTTTTATACCACCTTCGTTTTTTGGTGTCTGCAACCATCTTAAATGCGAAAACTGGGAATCTACAGAACAACCAATAACAACTGCATCTCTTTGTTCAAAATCCTCAATAAATTTTTGAAATTCAAGTATTTCTGTTGGACATACAAAAGAAAAATCAGCCGGATAAAAAAATAATACTGTGTATTTTTCACCGAAGAATTGTTCTATCGAAAAATTTTCAACTATTTTATTGCCGTTTAAAACAGCAGGCGCTGCAAAAGAAGGTGCATTTTTTCCTATTAAACTCATAAATTACTATTTTTGGATTATCATTTTTTTTTAGATACAAATATTATGCTTAAAATATTTTTTCCCAAATTTTTTGAGACAAATTAAAAATAATTATTTTTGCAAAGTCAAATTTTTGAAGGATTAAAAGATTAAACAATCGTATAATGTTCATTTTTCATTATTCGTTGTTAATTATTAATTGTTTGATATTCAATGTTCATTATTCGACATTCAAAAAAACGGGGTGTAGCGCAGTTGGCTAGCGTGCTACGTTCGGGACGTAGAGGTCGCGAGTTCGAGTCTCGCCACCCCGACAAAAAAAATCGGTTAAAATTAAATCCGATTTTTTGTTTTAATGCCAGATTTATTCCGTTTGTCCGGCAAAAATAGGTTTGTTTTCGGTAAGATTTATTGCATAATTTTCAATTGAAATACCATTGTTAGACTCATCTTTGAGCTTTATCCAACCAAGCATATTATTATGTTTAAATGCTATGTATTCATCTTCGAGCAAAAAAGTAGGTCTCATACAACCGCCTTCCATAATTAAAATTGTAGAATTTGCCCAACTGATTTCATTAAATACAGTATCATTTTCGGCATAAAACCTTGTTGTCTGACTCTGATTATATATGGCAACTGCATCGTTTATATTTACACCTTTTATTGTTATCTGATATTCGTAGATTGAACAATGACCACAATATTGTGTAGGGTTCCAGTAATTGTGCGACAGATTAAATATAAAATCAATGTTAGAATCTTTATCAACATCTATGCTTATTGCCGTTGATGAGTCTGTAGGGATAGGTACATCAACCTGACAAACTGTGTGATTTTCGACATTATAATATCTAACTGTCGATTCTGAAATAGGATTTGGCAAATTACTGAATAAAATATTATCCGGTTCTTCTTTTACCTGAAGTTTATTTTTATCACAAGAAAATACAAATAAAACCAATGCTGAAATTAAAAATAAATATATTTTCATTACGTTTTGTATTATTGAGTGCGGTCTAAAAAGTAGCAAGCCTGCTCTGAAAGGGTCAATAAAGGTTAAACAATATATCACTGATAATCAACAATTTGCATAACAATAAAAAAACAAGCTAAACATCACATAATCAAAAATTTAACTTTATGAACTTTCAACTTTATGAACTTTATAGACTAAACTCATTATTTCTAATGATAAAAATTTAACAAATTGGTTGCTGGTTATATTTCGCTGATGAATTATGAGCTTATTTGCAAAAAAACTTTATATAAAACATTTGCTCAACATTTCGGCAAAAAAATATTTTTTTATAAAATTCAATTCATCAAAATTAAAATTTATTTTTATCTTTGTTTTTTTGAAAAACACAGAAAACCTAAAAACTCTTTACTCAACTAAATAGCTATGAATAAAACAATTATATTAATTTTTTTATTTTTTTCTATCTCAATACTAAATGCTCAGCAACAAATAATCCCCGAAAAAAAAATCTATAAGGATTCAGAAAACAAAATTTTTGTTAATAAATCATTACCTCTGTATTTCAAAATATCAATATCTCCTTCAAAAGACTCTGAGCATAAACTTTTAATAAGTGAAACAACTCCGCATCTGACAAATCCTTTGTATCTGGGCAAAGAAGGCAAAAATGTAATGTTTTCTCCTTGGGCAGTGGATACAGTAACAAAAAAAATTGTTTCGCCTAAACAAAATGTTTATTTTGAACTATATGCTGACAGTCGTCCTCCCAAAACAACAATTCAGAACAATATCACAGCTTATGAAAAAAAAGATTCTCTGTTCTTCGGCAATGATTTAAAAATATGGTTTGAAGCAAAAGATGAACTTTGCGGGTTAGAGTATATTTATATTTCCGTCAACAATTCGCCATACGAACAGTATCCTTTTGACACATTAACCTTTGAACACGGAAATACATACAACATTAAGTACTATTCCACAGACCTTGTGGGCAATGTAGAAGATATTCAGGAAGTCAGCTTTAGTATTGATACCGGAAGACCTCTTACAAATCTTATGATAATTGGCGAACACAAAGATAATATTGTCTCCGGCAATTGTAAAGTTTCACTTAAACCGATTGACGCATTCAGCGGCAGTTCAAAGACATATTATTATATAGATAATGAACAGAAAAAAATATACACTGCTCCAATTTCTGTCTCCGGTCTGAAAGAAGGTCGTCATATTCTGAAATATTACACCGAAGATAATGTGCTCAATATAGAGAAAGAAAAAGTTTTTGAATTTTATATTGATAAAACTCCTCCTGTAATTATTAACGATATCATTGGAGATTTTGTTTATGTAAACGGAAAGGCTTATACATCAGGTCGTTCACAGTTACAACTGACTTCTATTGATAACAGAGCCGGAGTTCAATCTATTTACTATTCATTTGATAACAAAAACTGGACTATGTACGAAAAACCAGTTGATTTACCAAAAGATAATAAAAACATATCAATTTATTACTATGCTGTTGATAATGTCGGAAATAAAACTAACTCAGATTTGAGCAATGTTAATGTAAACAAATTTTTTATGTCTGAGATGGATTTACTGGAACCAAAAATATCATATAAATTTATAGGACCGCAAAAAACAATGTTTGATACTATTTGTATTTCTCCCAAAACTCAGATAAATTTATCAGCTTTTGACAATCAATCAGGAGTGGAATATATCACATATCAGATTGGAAAGGAACAGACTACTAACTTTTCAGAGGATTTTTCTATCAAAGATAATGGTTATTTTCAGATATTTGTAAATGCAGTTGATAAAGTCAACAATATTGCAATGACTTCATTTAACCTTAACGTTGATAGTATAGGTCCGGAAATATACCCTCATTTTTCATCTAATCCGATAATTTTAGAAAATAAAAAAACTTTCAGCAACGGAACCAAATTATTTCTTGCTGCAACCGATATTACAACCGGTGTTGAAAAAATCACATATAAAATTAATGAAGAAGAAGAAAAGCTATATTCTTCAGAGATAATTTTCAGCAAATCAGGTGATTACGTCATAGTGATATATGCTTACGACTTGTTGGGAAACACAAATGTTAATAAAATTTCATTCCAAATTAAGTAAAAGTTATTTTCTTTGCTGAAATTTTTTTTATATGCATTTCGAATTTGAAGAATTAAAGATATATTTATACATTGCACTACTAACAACAATTTTTTTTCAGATATTTTATTTTGCTTTTTATTATTTAAGACTAATATTTTATAAAAAAAAATCAGTTGCTAATTATGATAAACCTTCTGTATCAGTAATTATTGCGGCACAAAATGAATCTGAAAATCTGAAAACCAATTTAAAATACTTTTTGCAGCAAAATTATCCCGATTTTAAAGTTATCGTTGTAAATGATGCCTCAGTTGATGATAGTGCGACTATTTTAGCTCAAATGCAATCATTACACAATAATTTGTACGTTACAAATATACCTTTGAATAAACAATTCAGACACGGCAAAAAAACAGCATTAACAATAGGAATAAAAGCTGCCGAGACTGACATCCTTCTTTTTTCTGATGCAGATTGCAAACCATCGTCTGAAAATTGGATTCAATCAATCGTAGCAAATTTTGATATCGAGACACAGATAGTTATAGGTTATGGCGGTTTTGAGAAGGAAAAAGGCTTTTTAAACAGATTAATAAGAACTGATAATGTTTTTATTGCAATGAATTATTTGAGTTTTGCACTTGCCAGAACTCCTTACATGGCTGTCGGAAGGAATATGGCATATCGCAAAAGTTTTTTTATGCAAAAAAAAGGCTTTGCCTCTCAGATGAATCTTTTGTCGGGTTCTGATGACCTGTTTATAAACCAAAATGCAACTCCTAAAAACCTGAAAACAGAAATTTCACCCGAAAGTTTTACTTTATCAAAAACAAAAAGAACATTCAAAGAATGGAAAATTCAAAAAACCCGCCACCTGACAACTGCAAAATACTACAAATTCAAGCATAAATTTTTACTTGCTTTTGAACCGTTTACCCGACTTTTAACATATTTTTTGAGCATCTTTTTAATGATTTTAAACTATAAATTAATAGTTATTGCATTATTGTTTACATTCAGAAATTTATTGTTTTATTTTATTTTTTATAAAACTTCAAAAAAGTTAAATCAAAAGGGTTTGTTTATTACCGCAATTTTTTTTGATCTGATACAACCTTTTTTAAATTTAATTTTCTATATATTTGCACGGAAGAAAAATGAGTTAATATGGAAATAGACAGTAATAACGAACAACAAAACAACAATGCCGAAATATATATGCTTGTTCAACGCTCAAAAAAGGGCGACGAAAAAGCTTTTGCTGTTTTGATGGATAAATACAAAAAATCTGTCTATTTCTTGATTTTTAAAATGGTCAAAGATGAAAATGACGCTGAAGATTTGACCTCTGAAGTTTTTTCAAAAGTTTTTTTTAATATTGAAATGTATGCCGATACTCATTCTTTTAGCACATGGCTTTTCAAAATTGCTTCTAATCACGCTATTGACTTTCTTCGCAGAAAAAACACTAAACAAAATCCCCTAAAAATCGACCAGCCTCTTAACGAAGAAACTAACTGGTATTTTGACATTGCCAGCAGCGACCCTGATCCTGAAAACAAAATGATGATTGAGCAAAGAGAAGAAGCAATCAGAAATATTATTGACCTGTTACCCAAAGATATAAAAGTGATTATGAAAATGAGAATTTTTGATGAGTTATCATACAAAGACATTGCCGATAAACTGGATATTGCAATAGGGACTGTTAAAGCAAGACTTTTCAGAGGAAGGAACCTTCTGACTGTTTTAATTAAAAGAAAACTGAACTTGTAAAAACAAAAAACTCTTCTTATTTTTTATTTGCCGAATTCAAACACTTCAATAGTCGGTATTTTATCTTGATTTAACCATTTAACCATCAAACTGTCGTTTGTAGTTATTTCGCCAATGTAATAATGATTTGAAATAAAACTTTTGGATAATACCGCAAACTCAATAGCTACTTTGTTGCGAGTGCGGCTTGAATGTATCAGAAATACTTCATTTTTGTGATATAGTATAAATGCAGTATGATAATCAAGACCAACGATAAATAATCCTTCTTCGTAGTTTTGTTTTATGTAACTGACAACCTCTTTGCTTGTGTATGATTTCAATAGCACAACATTTTCGTTTAACTGAAAAGTTCTGGCAATATTTCTGGAAGAAGCCTGAGCAACTTTTACACGTTCAAAATTGAATCCCATATCATACATAGTATTGGCAACAAAATAACTACAACCTACAAAACCTTCCTGAGGTATCTGGGAAGAGCCGTTCATAGCCCATTCTGTTCCATACCAGTGGGGCAAAATTGTATTCAAAAAGCTTATTGTAAAATATTTTTTAACACTGTCTAAAATAATATCCTTTTCGTCTGAAATATCGTACAATTTTTTCAGATTTTGTCTTTGTTTTCCAATTGAATCAACTATTTGGGAGTATTTTTCGGTAGGAATCAGTTTTATTCCGTACCACTTTGCCTGAAAATCGTTCAGAACTGTGTCGAGAGAGCGGTTTATCTCAATTTCTGAATCAAAATAACGGGCAGATTTTATAGTATTGTACTTTGCAACAAATTCAGCACCAATTTTTTCGTAATCAGTTTTAGTTTGAACATTGTTCTCGTTTAATTCGATTTTGGAGAAACTGACACTAAAAAACAAACTCAAAAAAAGATAAATACTACTTGCTATGTATAACATTTTAGTTTAGATAATAAATTACTTTTTGACAACTTTACTATAAATACAAATTTTTTACCAAATTTTTTGAAACTACAACGATAAGAATAATTTAAAAAAACAGAAAAGATTATGTTACTGATAATCAATTTTTTATTGCTTTTCGGCATTTTTTCATCATTCCAAACAATTCATACATCTTACATCATACATCTTAGATCATACATATTAGATCATACATCATACATCTCATATCATACATCATACATCCTACATTATACCTCTTAAATCATACCTCTTACATCTCATTTCATACCTCATTTAAAACAATTTCACCTCCTCCCACTAAATCATTATCTTCATAAAAAACGGCTGATTGTCCGGGAGTTATGCCAAAAACTTCATTTTCGAATTCAACGTAATATTTATTTTCCGAAATTTTAATTTTTGCCGGATTACCTTTATCACGATATCTTATTTTAGTATGGTAAATTTTATCTTCTTCAAATTTTTCGTATTTCATTAAGTTTACATTTTCGATACGGAAATTTTTTTGTAACATATTTATTCTGGGAGCAATGACAATTTGATTCTTTTCTTTATCAATTCTTTTAACAAAAAAAGGTTCTCCCATAGCAATTCCGGTTCCTTTTCTTTGACCAATAGTATAATTTGATATTCCGTTATGTTTTCCGACAATTTTACCGTCTTCAGTAACAAAATCTCCTGCTTTGGTTGAAATGTTATATTCTTCAAGCTTTTTATTAAGGTATTCTCTGTAATCTTTATCTTTTATAAAGCAAACATCATAACTTTCTGTTTTTTCAGCTTGTTCTGTTACCCCTAATTCCATAGCAATTTTTTTAACATCAGATTTGAGGTAGTCTCCAATCGGAAACAATGTTTTTGATAGATAATCCTGAGGTAAATTCCACAAAAAATATGTCTGATTTTTCCAAACATCTGCAGGTTGGCTGATATAATATCTATTGTTATATTTTTTTATAACAGCATAATGACCTGTTGCAACTTTATCTATACCTATATTTTGTGCAAATTCAACAAGATTTTTCCATTTTACTGTCGGATTACATAAGACGCAGGGATTTGGAGTTTTTCCGTTGATGTATGATTCAACAAAATATTTAATAATAGTATTTTCAAATTCTTCTTTTAAATCAACAACATAATGTTTAATTCCGAATTTTGAAGCAACAATTTTTGCTTCGTTGACAAAATTTAAAAAACCCGGGACACTTTCATCTTCGGACATAATAAAAGTAAGTCCTATCACTTCGTATCCGGCTTTTGTAAGCAGATGAACAGAGACAGAACTATCTACTCCGCCACTCATTGCTAAAACAACTTTTTTGCTCATCAATTTTTTTTTCTGCAAAATTAAAAGTATTTTTGCTTAAAGTTCTTTTTATTTAATAATTTTTTTATATTTGCAAAAATGTTCTTAAAATAGTAAGTGCATTGTGGATAGTGCATTGTGCATTGTGCATAGTGCATTGTGCATAGTGCATTGTGCATAGTGGATAGTGCATAGTGGATAGTGCATAGTGCATTGTGCATTGTGCATTGTGCATAGTGCATTGTGCATAGTGGATAGTGCATTGTGGATAGTGCATTGTGCATTGTGGATAGTGCATTGTGCATAGTGCATAGTGGATAGTGCATAGTGCATAGTGGATAGTGCATAGTGCATTGTGCATAGTGGATAGTGCATTGTGCATAGTGCATTGTGCATAGTGGATAGTGCATAGTGCATTGTGCATAGTGGATAGTGCATAGTGCATTGTGCATAGTGGATAGTGCATAGTTAATAACTCAATAAAGGCGTCAGCCAACAATGAAATAATTAGCAAATTTGATAATTAGCCAATTAGCCAATGAA
>DYKL01000069.1:9523-12542 GCA_020722645.1 Acetofilamentum sp.
ACAATGAAGCAAAACGTCATTGCGAGGTACAAAGCAAATGAAACAATGAAATAATTAGCAAATTTGATAATTAGCCAATTAGCCAATGAAACAATGAAGCAAAACGTCATTGCGAGGTACAAAGCAAATGAAACAATGAAATAATACAACAATAACTTTACAAACTAATTCTATGTTGAACAAAGATTCAAAATACGAATGGAGACAAAATATTTTCAGAACCATAAAACCATTCTATAATGACAAAATAGGAAAATTTACACATCAAAAAATATCAGAAGACTGGCATTTCAGAGGTTTGGCATTTGTCAGAGACGATATGACTTACGTTTTTGGTTTTAATATCGGTTTTTTCAGAAAAGACACAAAATTACCCGATTTTGAATTCGAATATGTCGGAATGAATGTACTTGTCAGAACAAATGGCTTGAATCCGGGTTTAAGAAACAAATACAAGGAATTTTTTGAGTTTCATCTATCAAAATGGATAATTGATAACCCGGGAATTTATACCTCATTCAGAGGTGATATTGGCATTGAGTTGCCCAGACTTCGCAAAATATCTGATTTCAACAACGAACAGGAAATAGTTGATTTTTTAAAAGACGGAATTTCAAGATTTTCAGAAGTTTGGCCCTACATAGCATCAAATCCCGAAAATATTTTCAGTCACGTTGTTAGAGGTAATCCGCCATGGGACGAAGCCATTATTGAATTAGCTCTCAAAAAAGCCGCAAATATTTACAAACCGTAATTTAATTAAATACCGAAGATGAGTTTTTTGTACCCGTCGTTTTTATGGGCTTTATTTGCAATTTTGATTCCGATTATCATTCATTTTTTCAATTTTAGAACCCACAAAATTGTTTATTTCAGCAATGTTGCTTTTTTGCACAACATTGAAAAAGAAAATAAATCAAAAAATAAGCTCAAAGATTTATTGATTCTGCTTTTTAGAATACTTGCTGTTGCTTCTTTGGTTATTGCCTTTGCACAACCTGTTTTAAAGAAAGATTTTCAGTCAAACAATACAGAATACGGCAATCAATACGGCATATACATCGATAACTCTTTCAGTATGAACGCTTTGAGTACTGACGGTAAAAACATTGACGTTGCAAAATCAAAAGCTTCGGATATAGTAAACTCTCTCAAACAAAATTCTTATTATTTCTACTTCACAAATAAACTTTCGGCGCAAGAACAGCATTCTTATATCAAAGATATTGTCCAAAACTTTATCAGCATAACCGAAATTAGCCCAAATTCAAAAAACATAAGTTTTATTCTTGACAAATTTTCTTCTGTTTTTGCTGAAAATAATGACAATTGCACACATAAAATTTTTATAATTTCGGACTTTCAAAAAAATTCGTTCGACAAAGAAAATTTTAAGGGATATGATAATTTAGATGTGTTTTTGTTACCGACAGAACCTGTCGAAACGTCTAATCTTTATATTGATTCCGTTTGGTTTAATTCACCATTCCGCCTTTTTAACAATATGGACAGTATAACCGTCAGATTGACAAACAAATCATCTCTGGATTTTAATAATCAACAAATTAAGCTTTATATCAATGATACGCTCAAAACTTTGTCCACTTTCAATATTTCAGCAAATTCAACATCTGAAATAGTTTTAAAATTTACCAACACCGAAAAAGGTTTTATAAACGGTAAAATTGAAATTAACGATTATCCTATTGACTATGACAATACAATGTTTTTTAATTTTTTTATTGCACCGCAAATTGAAATTTTGTTGATAAAAGAAAATAATAATAAAAATTTAGAAAAATTTTACGATAATAATCAATATTTTAAATTAACTATTGCAGATTTTTCGAATATTCCTGTTGGTGATTTTGCTAAATATCAGACTATTATACTTTCATCTGTTCAAAATTTAAGTTCCGGCGTTCTTAACGAACTGAAAAATTATGTTTCAAGCGGGGGAACTGTAATTATTATCCCTAATTTATCTACTGATTTGAACAATCTGAATTTAATTGCACAATATTTCGGATTTCCTTTATTCACTGGTAAAGTATCGAACAATTTGAATGTAAACCAGATAAATCTGAACGATAAAATCTATAAAAATGCTTTTGAAGAAATTAAGCCTAATTCAGAAATGCCGTATTTAAAGGAGTATTATAAAATCAACAAAAATTCATCTTTTGATTATGTTAATTTATTGTCATTGGAAAATAACGACAATATCTTAATCAGCAGGGATATAGGTGAAGGTGCAGTTTACCTTTTCACAACCGATTTGATTGAAAATAACACTAATTTTATGACAAATCCGATTGCTGTTCCGACTTTTTTCAATATGCCTGTTTTTGTAAAAAACACTAATAAAATATACTATATTATTGGTGATGAAAAACCTGTCGAAATGAAAAATATCAATAATTTTGAAATGCTCAAATTCACAAATATACAAGCAAACCTAGAATTTATTCCTCAAGTTTCAAAAATTGATAATAATAAAATCAAAGTTTTTTTCAAAGATGTTGATTTATTTGCAGGTAGTTACAAAATTACAGAATCTGATAAAACACTATCTCTGATTTCTTTTAACTACAACCGCAAAGAATCTGATTTAGAGCATTATACAAGCAATGAATTATCAGAATTTATCGAAAATAATAAATTAGATTGGAAAGTAACGGGCAAAACAGGCGAATTTTTACAAAATGAAATTATTTCCGGTGTAAAAACATCTACTATTTGGAAATATTTTATTATTTTAGCGTTGTTATTTTTATTAGCCGAAATTACTATTATCAGGCTTTTAAAATCAAATAAATAAAAAATTAACGTTATAAAAAATTATAATATTATGAAACCCACAAAAGAAAGTTGAACTTTCGCACACAGAAGAATGAAAATAACAAAGTATGATTAAAGTTACGGTGGATTGTGGGTTACATCTGTGCCTTAATCAATAAATTATTAAATTATTTACACATGAAACTCAGAGTATTCTAAAATGCTCAATGAAAACCCT
>DYKL01000527.1 GCA_020722645.1 Acetofilamentum sp.
AAAAATATTTGCAACTATTTGGCCATCAAAAAAATAACCCGAAAATTTTGATAGATGTAATTTATTTATCCATTACAACAACCGTCTTTGAAAAAATATCTCCCGGTCGTTGTTTCTTTTTCGTCTTTGCTATCAGTATAAATCCGAAAGGGAAATCAAGGACTCTTAAAAAATTTCTTATAAATGCTCTTTTATAACCATACTTTTCAGAATTTTCACTTATAATTTTAATATTCATTATAATCTTTCCTATACTCTGGCCATTCATCCTAATTTCACTCATTACAAAATATAAAACAACCAACATAAATGCAGCAATAACTTGAAGTGCATAAATTTCAACGAGAAAGGGTGAAAAATACGGAGGATTTGCAATTGCAATTTGCATTTCATTGTAAATTTCAGGGAAATTTTTCTCTGAAATTATATAGGTGACATCCCATACTGCAACACTTACCAAATATACGGGCAAAATAAGTAATCCCAAATCAATGAGCATTGCATATATCCGATGGCTTAATTTTGCATATTCTATTCCTTTCATATTTTAAATTGTAATAAAAATTTATATACTAATTTTGAATACAGAATGATTAATTTTAACGACATACTGACTTTTTTGTTTTTTGTCCTTTTATTGCTTTACATATCTTGGATTATCATATATCTGCTTCCGAGAAAAAGGTACGAGGAGAAATTTCAGAAAATCACAACTATAATTCCTGCACACAACGAGGAAGAGAATATAGAAAAAACAATACAGGCAATTTTGGAAGCAAAATATCCCGAAGACGGAGAAATTATTGTCATTAACGACGGTTCAACAGACAATACACAAAAAATTTTAGAGGAAATTTCAAAAAAACACACAGAAGTTAAATTTTTTAACACAAATCATCTGGGAAAAGCAAATGCAATAAATTTTGCAATTAATAAAGCGAATAACGAAATTTTGGTTGTTCTGGATGCGGACTCTGAAATTGAAAAAGACGGGTTAATTAAAATTTCAAAGCCATTTTTCGATTCAAATGTTGCTGCTGTAGGTGGGGTTATAAGAGCAAAATTAACAAATAATCCTTTGACATGGTTCCAGGATTTGGACTATGTTATTTCATCGTCGTGGCGATATATTTGCGATAAAATAAATGCAGGATATATGCTTCCGGGATTTGTGGCATTCAGAAAAAGCAAACTGATTGAAGTTGGCGGATTTTCAACGGATACCTTTTCGGAAGATATTGATGTCGGATTAAAATTAAAGGCAAAAAACTATGATGTGGCTATGAGCGATGCCGTGATAAAGACAGAGGTTCCGAAAACAATAAACGGCCTGATTAGACAGCGAATGAGGTGGGGAAGGGGAGGTATGCAGGTAATAAAGAAGCATAAAAATTTATTCTTTAAAAATTTAAAATTTACTTATGCGATGGGCACGCAGTTTTATTGGTATTTGCACTGCACAATTTACATCCCTTTAATTTTGTTCTCAATGCTTTCGGGATATTTTGTTTATTTTGCAGATAAGGGAAATTTTTTAAATTTTGATGTGTTAAGGTATTTCTTTTCCTGGCTTTCCGCTTACGGAATGATTGAATATGCGTATAGAACAATAACAAATTTTTATGCTATGGATTTGTATTTCATCACTGCATTTATTTTGTTTGTTTTGTATCTTTTGTATACCTTTATAATGCTCGTCAGATTTAAATTTAATGCCTTAAATTTAATTGCTTTGTTCTTTTACTTTCCATATAGTATTTTTGTTTCAATAATACAGACATTTCCCGCATTTTATGATGTATTAAAAGGAAAAGTATATAACAGATGGGAGAAAGTTAAATAAAAAACAAATAGGCAG
>DYKL01000528.1 GCA_020722645.1 Acetofilamentum sp.
AAATCCTTGTGTTGATATCTCATATAGTTCAATTTCTATATCATCGCTATAACAGCAACCAAATTTATTGATTAACTTTATTGATTTTACTTTATTTTTGTTGAGACTACCTGTAACAAAAGCAAAGTAATCATTTATGTTTTTGATAGTTGGGGATAAAATAAAGCCACTAGAAGCTATACTAGGAACTATTCTAAACTTATCCATATTTCCATTTTCGTATGTCAACACAATATTTAAAACTGGAGATTTAAACAAAGTGTTTGTAGCTTTTCCAAAAAAAGATTTTTTGATATCAATTTTTGCATATACCGCTTTTTTATTGTCTATTTCTATACTTTGTCCAAATTTGACAGTTTGTTTTTTGTATTCAGTTAGGTGATACTCTTTATTGTTTTTCGATTTTTTTAATACCAAAAATTCACCCCTATTATCAACAATATCGTAAAGTTTCATCAAGTCAAGCCAACTCGCACCTTCCATCATAAAAGGAGCCCTTCCGTCAATCTCTTTGATTGAAAATAATATTGTCTCAGCAGAACGGTCGCTATTTAGAAATTCAATATTTTTTTCTATTAGGTAAGGTGTGTAAACACTATAGCTCTGAAACAATGGTCTAGGTCTAAAGTCTAATCCGTGAGCGATAACAAATGATTGATCCCAAGGGTAAATATCTACTGTCCCATTTATATCTGAAAAATCTATTTGATTTTTTATATTTTCAATAGAAGATTTGTAGTTAGTATTTAATTGTTCTATTTTGGAATGTTTTATTAAATTTGGAATTTCAAAAAATCTATTTTTGATATCCAAAACACTATCTGATAGCACTTTATAAAATTGCTTATTCCCAACATAGTATCCGAATACTGATAAAGATGAAACTAAAGCAAGCACAACTATAACGATGCTTAATGAAAACTTTATAGCACTTGATTCTAGAATTCTTGAGAAGTGCAGAAGCAACAAGCCAAACACAAAAGATAACCCAGAATATGCTGCTATAGCATGCCCATCATGTCGTACAAAGCCATTTTTAAACGCCATAAATAATACAAGAGCAGAGATGAATATAAATATATATGTTTTAATATCTTTTGATTTAATAATAGGTTTCATCAGAACTATAAGCATCAAAATACTTAAAGATATATGTATATATATCATTTTACTTGAACCAAATAACTGCATTGACTCTGAATATCCAGAAAGTGTATTAAAGCTTCCTATAAAATAAGCAACAAAATTTGTTATATTTTGTCCGCTCATCACAAAGAGTAAAATCATAAAAGTAAAAAATAGCAATGTGTATAATGGAATTTTAGTTTTAGTTTTTATGTAAAAATATCCATCAATAAGCAACACTGCCAATATAGCTGTAGGGAAATGTGAAAATTTAACTAAAACTGAAAAAGATAAAAAGAAAAGAAGTAAACCTGATAATACAAGCCGTAATTTTCTATTTTCATTCTCAAGCAAAACTATCTGAACAAATAAAATTGGAATGATGTACCATAAAAAATTGCCTCCAAGTTTCAATCCAATCATAATAGCTAAAAAACCAATAATCTTAAATAGTAAATTTGCATTTTTACTTATCAATACTAAAGATAAAAAGATTGTAAAAGCCAAAAGAGATGATAAAAAGATGGCGACTTTATATGTTGTTTCGCTATAAAAATATATAGGAAACCAAAAATCTGATAATGGTCCAAAAGTGAAATAGATATCTTTCCCAAATTCAAAATTATTCATAAATGCATGATGCATAGTAAGTTGGTGAGATGGATCAAGTCCTGAATTTGGCATTGATGGCTGAATCGGTAAAATAAATGAGAAAAGAAAAATGAGTAATAAT
>DYKL01000070.1 GCA_020722645.1 Acetofilamentum sp.
AGTTCTGAAATAGTAATGATTTAATATGCCAATTGTCAAAATAATAATACCAAATATCAGAGTAATAATGCTTAAATTTAAGTTTTTTTTGTCAAAAAAATTCAATTTGTTCATATAATAAATTATTTTAGTCACAATTATATTAAAATTTCACAAAACTCACAACATTTCCTTCGGAATTAATCTCTAACGTTATGATATCAGAATAATTAAACATTGCAGGCAAACCGAAATTATACAATTTTTTGTATTCTGAGGCATTGTAAGATGTTCCACATGAAGCTCTACCATCATTATACCAATAAAAAATATGGTCTGATTTCTGTTCAATTGCACATCCAATAAGCATTTCAGAATTATATCCTTTAGGAAATGCAGTTTTATAAATAGGACGGATAGAATCTAAATCAGTTAATATACCAGAGGAAACAGCGTTATTTTTGTAGAATGTATAAAAAATGTTGTTGTCTTCATCAATTGTTATATCAATAATATCCTCAGTAGTAAAGTTAATAGCGGGAGCATATTTGATTATTTGAACAGAATCCGTATTGTTGTGAAATATTCTTACTGTGCTGTCTTTGAGCCAATAATAAGTAATATTTCGGGAATAATCAGTTTTAAAAGTTATGATTTCATTGGGTGTAATATTTTTATAAATATCAATAGATTTTTTGTATTCAATTTCAAATAAGTTATAACTTCTACCAATACCTATATATATTAAATTGTCTTTTTTAAACTGAGATTTATAATTTTTTATTGTACATAGCAAAGAGTTGTTGTCGAATATAATAGGCTCTATTTCATATTTTTCTTTGATGTCAGAAATTATTTTTCTGTCAGTAATAAGAACAAATTTCCCGACAAGGCTGTCAATATTTTTTGTAACCGAAAAATTTGTACCATCTAAATAATTATATTTTTTTATGTAAAATTTTACTTGATCCTGATTTGGGTCATTATCTCCTGTATTTCTATATGAAATTACAATAATTTCATTAATTTCAGGAAACTGCAAATGGTATTTTTTGAGATAATAGCCGTCAAATTCACGATTGTATAAATTTTTTGAAGGGATGTTTCTTTTATATGTCCTGATGCCTTGATTATAAATAGTGGAAAATAAAAAATAAGCTAAAATTACAATTAAAGTATATTTTAAATATTTGTTGATTTTTTTTAAGTTACAGTGTAACAAAACTGCAAGCTCATTTGCAGAAATACCTACTATTAATGATAGAAAAGGATAAACCGGTGAAATATACCAATCATTTTTTGCAACCGAAGAAGAGTAACCGACTAAAAACGCTAATAAAAAGATATAAGAAAATACTATGATTTTCTTAATGCTCGAATTTTTACTAAGGAATAAAACAGGAATTGATAAAAGCAAAAAATAGATATATAAATAAAAACCTCCGTTATATAAATATATGAAATAATAGCTAAATTCCGGATGTTTAGGTGTTCCGGGGAAATATTCAAAAAACATACCGGTTATTTCTTGTCTTATAACTACTTTCGTATAACCAGGGTCAAAATGTTCTCGAATAAAAAAATACAAAACTATCAAAAAAATTACGCTTAATACTGATAAATATAATCGGTAATCTTTCAGAATCTTAAAAAATATTTTGTATCTAAAAATAGAGTAAACGACTAAACCAGCAAGCGGAGCCAAACCTCCGATATTTTTTGTAAATGCAGCAAAAAAGACGCTTAATGAAAATATGATGAAAAGAAAATTTCTTTTTAACGGATATTTTTCCAGTAAAATGAACCAAGTAAGTGCATACATTACAACAAAAAATATGAGAATTGTGTCCGGTTCTCCGGTTCTGACAACGTGATTTCCCATATATGCGGGTGTGTTCGCAAGAATTAAAGATGCAATGACTCCGGAGTAAATTTCTTTTAAATACTTAAAACTAAAGAACAAAATCAAGGCAACAGTTAAAAGAGCAAAAACAGTGTTCGGAAATCTAACGGCAAATTCGTTAATACCAAATATTTTGAAACTTATTACTTTAAGCCACACAAAAAAAGGAGGTTTTGTGTTCCAACGGTCAGGTTGCCCGTCAAAATGTTGAACAATATAATTGTTATCTTGATACATTTCTATGGCATTGACAGCTCCACGTGCTTCGTCCCAGATTTTAATATGTTCTTGCCCCAAACGTTGATATGTTTGAAAAGCTGTTACTGCAAAAGTTATTGCTAACAACAAAACTGATAAAAAAATATTAACTTTATTTTTTTTCATAAAATTTTAATTTCAAAGTCATCAATATAAAAATCACCTTGTTGATTATTCCATAAGTAAACTTTTATGATATCATTGATATTTTTAACTTCAGGCAAAATAAATACAAATTCATAACTTTGCCAATTATTATCTTTACAAGTAATTTCTTTTCCTTTCCATTCGTATTGTTTTTCTGAATTATCGTGCAGACTACAGACAAGTGTAAAATTCTTATTTGAATTTCTTTTAACTTTTAAAGAAGCAATAACGCTTATATATTTACTCTGGGCTATTTTTTCAATTTTTTGATTAATACCCACAGAATATGTCATTTTATCTGATAAATGATAGACGTTTGAGCTATCAATAAATAAAATATTTTCAATATAAGCAGAGTCTTCAAAATCAAAAAAGTAATGCCCCGAATAACCCATATTCAAATCAAACATATAATATTTTAGACCATTCAGGTTTTCATCAACGTCAATTATAGGATATTTTTTTTTAAAATAATCTGAAATATTATTATTTTCATTATGAGATATAAAGACAGCTACTCTGTCGTATTTCTCAAAATTTATTTTTACAGTATCAATAATATTAATAGGATAAATATTATCCTTATTCAATAAATTAATAGTATTCTTATAATCTTTAAAAATTTCAATGTCATAATAATATGCAAATGAAGTATATTGATACCATAAAGAAACTAATGTCAGTGTACTATCGGTTTTTTGTGATTTATATTTATCAACTGCAATATCCCAGTCTTCCGGTTTCTTGGGATTAGTATCTAATTTTGATAAAAACAAATAAATCAAAATAAGACCAAATAAAACGAAATATTTAATGTTTAATTTTAACTCTGAAATCAAAAATGCAATAAAAATGTAAATACCTGGAGTTGCCAAAATCATATATCTAGGAATAAATCTTGGATTATAGAATTTTGAGACCAAATAAGCAGCTATAATCGGAAAAATTGACCAAAATAAAAGCAAGATAAATTTTGCTGAATCAGCTTTGGTTTTTTTTGTAAAAATTAAAATAGGTTTGATAATAAAATATAAAACAACTATAGCAAGAACAATTATAGCAACCAGTTTGTTATTGAGATAAACAATAAATATTTCGATTAAATCATTGAAATCAGGTACATCTAGCCAGACAGTTTCATTGCCACCAAACCATTTATTACTTTTTATCCATAAAAACAGCAAAACAAATGAAATAAAATAAGATAAATAGATTAAAAGCACTTGTTTTTTATTGTTTTTAAAATAAAAAAGAGTATATAAAACTTGTGCCGGAAATATTAAAGCTGCTGAAAGATGCGTAAAGATCAATAAAATATTTATTAGCAAAAGTAATAAAAATTTATATGATTTGTAATTCTGCAAGACTTCAAAAAATAACCAAAATGACAATACTGAAAATAAAATAAGCAATGTATAACTTCTTGTTTCATGTGAATAATAAAGGTTTATTTCAGATAAACTAAGAAATAATGAAGATAAAGATGCAATTTTAAAATTAAAATGTTTGCCGGTAAAAAAGTATAATGAGATAATACCTAGAACATTTAAAAAAGTAGATAAAAAATTTGTAGAAAATCTTGATATACCGAATATTTTTACCCAAAAATGTAAAATATAAGAATAAAGAGGTGCATTTGGGTCGGATAATGAACTTTTAAATATTTCGCTTATACTTTGAATAGAAATAAATAACTGATGGGTTTCATCAAGCCAAAATGAGTAGCTATTTATATGCCAAAGCCTTAATGCAAAACTCAAAATTGTTAATAAAATAACAAATGATAATTGTTTTTTGCTAAAATATTTATCTAAATTGAGTGAAAATCTCTTCAACATTTGATTTTTTTTTTTAAACTTTCTTTTTCAAAAATAAAACTCCAAAAAATGCAAAAACTGCTGTGAGTAAAATTGCAAAAACATTAGCAAACAATCCTATCGGAACTGATATATCTTTTGAAATTCCTATTAAATAAAATCCTATTGCCCAAGCTCCTTCAAAAGGTCCAATATTACCGACTGAGTTAGGCAACATAAAAGTAAAATTTGAAATTGATGCTGCAAATGTAGTATTCCAATAATTCAAATCCAAATTAAATGATGCAACAATAAAAAAATAATAAAAATAAATAGCGGTCCAGTTCAACAACGAAATTATAGTTATATGCAACAAAAATTTTGATGATTTTGTTTTTTTGTAGTTATGCAGAAATTCTAAAATACTGATAATCTTCGTTTTAAGTTTGCTGTTTTTGTTTTTTTTGTTGAATTTTGATAATAAAAAATTTAAAAATTTTTCGGAAAATAGCCAAACCAGAAAAAAAACAAGCAAACAAGCTGCTGAAAAAAATAAAATTACATATTTATCAATGTGTTGAGTTTTGATTAATAAAGCAGAAATTAAAAGCAAAAAAATCATTGCAACGAAGTCTAAAATACGAGCAAATATTAAAGCCGTGAAACCATAAGAATAATCATATTTTAGGTGTTTTTTTAACAAAAACGGTAAAGCTAATTCACCGGAACGAGCCGGTAGTATTTTATTCAAAAAATAGTGAATTGAAGATACCGAAAACAGTTGAATTTTTTTGTTTTTTATGTCCAATAATAATTCAATCCGCAGAACACGGAAATAATAACTGACTAATAATGAGAAAACTGCAGTTAAAATGAAAAAAAAGTTCAGATTTTTTATGCTGTCGAAAAAAAAACCGAAATCTACTAATCTGATAATAAAGAATATACTGACTACCGTAATCAGCACAGCAATTGAAATACTAAATATTTTTTTCCAATTCATTTCTGTTTTTTTGTACATAATGCAAAAGTCCAAGGAAAAACGCCTGAAATCTTTTCAATTTTGAAAAATTTATTCAGAAATACTTCAAATTGCTTTTTTGACCAGTGTTGGAGATGTCCGGGAGTATTGCCGAAATCTTTTAAATATTTAAGTCTCAGAACATTCATCATACGCCAAACCGGCTCTCTTGGTACTGTTAAAATAAAATAATCTGTATTTAGCTGTAGTAATGACTCCGCTGCTTTTTCGGGAGTTTCAAGGTGTTCCATCACTTCGGAAGTGATTACGAACTGATATTTTTTTTGCAAATAATCATTCAAATTGTATATTGAACCTACTTTAATATCAGCAGTCGGATTATTTCTTTGAGCTTCTTCAACAATTTCAGATTCTATATCAAAACCCTGATAATCAACATTTTTAATATTATTCAAAAGAATATTTGCCAAATAACCTTCACCACAACCTGTTTCCAAAATGTTAATTTTATCGTAATTCTTTGATTTGATTGTACTTAGCATCATATCTGTAAAATTAGCCATCAACTTTTTATATAGGGGATTTTGCGACTGATATTTGTTAAAGTAATTACCGGTTATTATTTTTTGTTCCATAATTGTTTTTTCTCTATTTCTAATATTTTTTCGATAATTTTTCTGTTTTTACTAATCATATCGGCAAGAATACCGAAAATAAACACCAAAAATCCGACATTCAGAAACGCTGTAGAAAAAATTAAAGACTGAATATGCCCCTCACCGCCTTCGGTAAAATAAAAGTACAAAAAACGTATAAACCCGACAATTCCGGGTAATATAAGTATTAAACCGATTAAAGTAAAGACTTTTAAAGCTCTGTAATTTGAATAGGCTCTTATTAAAGTTGTCAGTTGTTGGCTAATAAAATTCGGAATACTTTTAAATAATCTTGATTTGCGGGTTTTGGGATTAGTTCTAATTGGAACTGATACAATTTTAGCTTTAATGTATTCGAGTTGAATAATATTTTCGATTGTATATGAAAAATCGGTTAAAATATTTATTTTTAGAGCAGTTTCACGGTTGTATGCTCTGAAACCACTAACAGCATCTTTTATGTCAGAATTAGATAATTTCCTGACAGTCATACTACCGATTTTTTGCAATAATTTTTTCACGGGTGAAAAATGTTTAATTCCTTTTGTACGCCTGTCACCTATTACAACGTCAGCTTCGCCGTCAATGATTGGTCTGACAAGTTTTTCAATATCACCGCCGAAATACTGGTTATCGGCATCAGTATTTACAATAATATCTGCCCCTTGCTTCAAAGCCTCTTCCAAGCCTGCTTCAAATGCCTTTGCCAATCCTTTGTTGCGTTTAAAATTAACTATATGATTAACACCCACTTGTTTGGCAATTTCTAATGTACGGTCTTTGCTGCCATCGTTGATAATTAATGTTTCGATTTTGTCGATACCGTCAATTTGTTTGGGTAAATCGACAATTGTCAGGGGTAAAGTTGCTTCTTCGTTGTAACAGGGTATTTGAATTATCAGTTTCACAATAAATTTTTATCAAAATGCAAAAATAAAATAAATTATTAATTTTCAATAAATATAGCGAATAAATGGCTGATTTTTTTTTTAGATGAACTAACAATAAAAAAAAAAAATTTCCAATGCCTTTCGTTTAGACTGAATTATTCATAAAAATTTTTTATAAATTTTATGAATAATTCAGGTTAAGTAATGATGAAAAAAAGTTACATACATCTTTTAACTTAGCCAATTTGTCAATTAGCCAATTAGTCAATTAGCCAATTAGTCAATTAGCCAATTAGTCAATTAGCAAATTAGTCAATTAGCCAATTAGCAAATTATCACATTAGCTAATTATCAAATTATCACATTAGCTAATTATCAAATTATCACATTGGCTAATTATCAAATTATCACATTAGCTAATTATCAAATTATCACATTGGCTAATTATCAAATTATCACATTAGCTAATTATCAAATTATCACATTGGCTAATTATCAAATTATCACATTAGCTAATTATCAAATTATCACATTGGCTAATTATCAAATTATCACATTAGCTAATTATCAAATTATCACATTGGCTAATTATCAAATTATCACATTAGCTAATTATCAAATTATCACATTAGCTAATTATCAAATTATCACATTGGCTAATTATCAAATTATCACATTAGCTAATTATCAAATTATCACATTAGCTAATTATCAAATTATCACATTAGCTAATTATCACATTATCATATTGGCACATTATTAAATTTCTAAATTTTTGTTGGGGTTTGTTCAAAATTTTTGTCCTTAGCAATTTTTCTAGATAAAGTAAAGAAATAGTCAGAAAGGCGGTTTATAAAAACTAATATATTTTTATCAACTTTATCTTTATCGTTAAGTTCAATAATTCTTCTTTCGGCACGACGACAAATTGTTCTGCATATATGAGCCGAAGCAACTTCTTGCAAACCGCCGGGGAGAATAAAATTTTTTAGTGGCGGTAATTCATCAGTCATTTTATCAATAGATTTTTCTAAAAAAGTTATCGTAGATTCTTCAATAGGTCTTAATTTATCTATAAACTTGTCATTTTCATTAGCTAAAAGCCCCATAATGTCGAAAAGAGTTTGCTGAATGCACTCGAGTTCCTTATTTTGTTCGTTTGAAATATTTAAACTTCTTAAAAAACCGATGTTTGAGCTTAGTTCATCAACTGTTCCGTATGCTTCTACTCTGTAATGATATTTCGGAACTCTACTGCCACCAAGAAGTGAAGTTGTACCGTCATCACCGCCTTTTGTATATATTTTGCTCATATAGTTTTTAAATTTTAACAGCCATTAATAAGATATCATCAAACTGGAAAAAATTACCTTTCCATTTAAAAAACTGATTTTCAAAATATTCTTTTTGGTTTTCCAAAGACATTTTACTTGCATTCAAAATCATTTTTTTGAACCTCAAAGTAGTCATTTTCTGATTCTTAATATCATTAAACTGATCTGTAAAACCATCAGAAAACAGATAAAAAAATATCATTTTCAAAGTAGTCAATATCAATATCAACAAATTGAATTTCTTTGATAAAAAACCAACCGGATTTTTGTTAGGCTTATATTCAATCAAAACCTGTTCGGAATTAATTTTGTTATCTTCCAAAAGTCTTATTTTGTCTGAAATAATATTTTTATCAAAATCAGCCTTGTTTTTTGCTACAATAAGAGGGATATTTGCTCCGGAATATTTAATGACATTAGTTTTTCTGTTATAAATACAAAGCACCATATCAAGACCGTCTTTTGTAACAACAGAGTAGTCTTTTTGCTGCAAAACTTCTTTAATCTGAGAACGCATAGTATCAAGAATCTGGCTTGGAGTTGTAATTTCACGTCTTGGAATAATATCGTTCAGTAAAGAAATTCTGAGCATACTCAAAAAAGCTCCGGGAACACCGTGTCCTGTGCAATCAGCAACTAAAAAAACTTTGTATTCGTTGATGTCCTTGACATAAAAGAAATCTCCGCTGACAACATTTTTGGGCAGATAAAAAATAAAATGTTCTCTGAAAATTTTGGACATTGAGTCTTTGTGAGGTAACAATGCAGTTTGAATTTTGGCAGCATAATCAATACTTGCTGAAATTTCGCTATGTACTTTTTCAATTTTTGATTTTTGTTGATTAATAATTTCAGTCCTTTCTTCAACTTTCTTTTCCAAAATTTCGCGTTCTCTGACAAGAGCTTTTTCTCGGATTTTTATGATTAAAATGACTAATAAAATCAATAAAACAGCATATAAAATAAATGCGTAAATTGTAACCCAAAAAGGTGGCTTAATTATAATTTTCAAACTAATTCCCTGTTCATTCCAGATACCATCGTTATTAGAACCTTTTATTCGTAAAGTGTATTTTCCGGGAGGCAGTTTTGAGAATGTAACAAATCTTCTGTTTCCAATATCTACCCAGTCATCATTTATTCCTTCCATTTTGTAGGAATATTTGTTTAATGGCGGGAAAGTGTAGTCTAAAGCAGAAAATTTTATTGTATATTCGTAATCCTCTCTTGAAAGCTCGATTTCAGAACCGTTAAAAACAGGTATTTTTCTTTCGCCCGATTTATTCAGTACTGCAATATCTGTAAAAACCAATTGCGGGACATAAGTATTAAAATAGATAGAATCAGCATAAAAAGAGTTAAATCCGTTCATACCTCCAAAAAATATTTCGCCATCAGAGCTTTGGTGCACAGCATTAAGAATGAATTCAACACTTTGCAATCCATCAAAAAGCGAATAATTAACAAATTTTTGGTCTTGTGAATCAAATCTTGCAAGTCCGTAGCCTGTAGCAAACCAAATGTCGTTATTTTTATCTTTTAAAATCTCATATATTAATTTGTCCGGTAATCCGTTGTGTGTTGAATAATGAATAAAAACAGAGTCTTTTACATTAAAATAATCTGCACCTGACTGTGTTCCTATCCAGATATTTCGGGTTTCATCTTCACATAAAGAAACGACAAAATTATCGCACAATGTATTATTATCAGCTTCATTGCGGGTTATTTTATAGACTTTTGATTTGTTTCTATCGTAAAAATTCAATCCTGTAGATGTTGCAATCCAGATGTTATGTTTGGCATCTACCAAAATATCGTAAATAAGATTGCCAGTAATTGATTTCTCGGAATTTTCGGCAGACAATTTTTCAATAAAATTCATATTATCGTCAAGATAATAAACATCATTATCAGTAGCAATCCAATAACGATTTTCAAAATCCTGAATTAAATTAAAAATTCTGTGGTTTTCAAGATTTGACATAGAATTGTTTTTGTAATATGCTGAAATTCTGACAAATGTTTCAGAGTTTTTATCAAAAACGAAAAGACCATCACGTGTACCAATGCAAAAGTCATTTAAATTATTTTTAAAAATGCAATGAATAAAATCGTTCGGAATATAATATTTTCCTGACATTTGAGATGAATAATAAACAATTTTACCTGAATTACGGTTAATTATATTAAGTCCTTTCCCCCAGTTTCCTACCCATATAATGCTGTCATTAACTTTATATATTGAGGCTATTAAATTATCAAGTAATTCATACAACTCAACAGTTTTGTTTTTCTGGTAAAGTTTAAACTTTTTGGGCTTCAAATCAGCAGTTGACAATTCTTTAAGTGTGCCAGCCCAAATATTTTCGGTTTTGTCTATTAAAACAGAATAAACTAAATTGTGTGAAATTGAGGAATTTTCAGTTGAGTAAAGATACAATTCAGGTTTATTCAGGTTTTTCATTTTCATTTTTATCAAACCACTGTTTGTACCGAGCCAATATATATTTTTTTTGTCTTTGATAACTGAATAAACAATATTATCGGTCAAAATCGGCAGGTAATCTGACGGATATATTTCAGAAAAAGTTTTTTCGGTTCTTTTATAAATATGTATTCCGTTAGAAGTTCCAAACCATAAATTTTGTAGTTCATCTTCAAATATTGAATAAACAATAATGTCAGAATTATCATTGCTAAGTGAAAAAATTTTTGATTCTTTGTTTTTAGGATTGTAAAAGAATATACCTTTAACAGTTGCCGCCCAAAAATTACCGTCAATATCTTCAAAAACAGGCAAAGTGTAATCCTTTACGGAAAAATCTTCACAAAAAGGTTTTTTAATTTGCTCAATTTCAAGATTTTCGGAATTTAAAACGTACAGAAACCTATGTGAATTTATAATTATATTGTTATTTTTACTTTTTGTAAGACCGTAGATAAAATCAATGTCTGTTTCTTTGCTGCCGGATAAATTAAAATGCTCAAAAGTCTGAGTTTTTCTGTCAAATTTATTCAAACCGTTTTTTGTTCCAATCCACAAGTTATTGTTTTCATCTTCGATAATTGAAAAAATCCAGTTGTTTGATATAGAAGTTGAATCATAAGGATCGTAAAAATAAGATTTAAATTCGTAGCCGTCAAAACGGTTCAAGCCGTTCTGAGTACCGAACCATAAATATCCATAAGAGTCTTGAAATGAACAGATTATAACACTCTGTGAAAGTCCGTCTTGTTTTGTAAGTTGCTTAAATTGTAGATTTTGAGCATTAATGAAACAAAAAGGTATAAAAATAAGAATTATAAAAAAAAATATTTTTTTTACCATAATTATTTTACTTATTAATAATTTTGTATATTTAGGACAAAAAAATATGCAATTTAAAATTTTGAACAAAAAAACTAATGTTTACCGCAACCTTTGCACTTATGACCCTGATGTTCTAATTCGTCTTTAGTTGCATCACGAATTGACAAGATTTCGCCTGAGAAAAATAATTTCTTTCCTGCCAAAATATGATTGAAGTCCATTACCACAAACTCATTGTCAAAAGATTTGATTAGCCCGTTTAAAATATGTCCGTTGCTCATTTTCATAGGTACAACATTGTCGATTTTCAGGAGGGATTTGTCGATAATACCGTCTTTTTTGAAAACATCAACAGGAACGTTTACAATAGCTTTTTCTGAATATTCACCATAAGCTTCGTCAGGTTCGAGAGAAAATTCAAATTTATCTTGAACCTTTAAACCTGAAAGATTTTGTTCAAATTTCGGCAACATTTTACCTAAACCGAAAATAAACGAAAGAGGTTCTTCCGTAGAAGTTTTCTCAAAAATTTCGTTTTGTTTGTTATCTAATGTTAACTCATATTTTAAAGAAACAAATTTTTTGTCGTCAATTTTCATTTTTTTTAGTTGATTTGTCAATAATTCTGCAAATATAATTTCAAAAAGTTAAAATAAAAAATGAAAAACAAAATAAATGTAGTAGCCGGAGTTATAGTCAATAGTGATAAAAAAATATTACTTGCAAAAAGAAAATCTGGTAAATGGGAATTTCCGGGAGGTAAAGTAGAGTTGGGAGAAACAAATCAAAAAGCATTGGAAAGAGAATTATTTGAAGAATTCGGAGTTAATACAAGAACAGAAGATTTTATTGGTTACAGCACATCAGAAAATAAAAATACAATTATTGATTTATTTGCTTATAAAAGCATTGTGCTGGAAGGAGATTTTAAATGCAAAGTACACGATGAAATCATTTGGGAAATACCAAATAACATAAAAAAATATGATTTAAGTGAACCAGATAAAGAAATCTGTGAAATACTTATTAGAGTTAGTTCATAAAGTTGAATGTTCATTAAGTATTAGCATTTGATTTTCAACAAAATATACATACAGGGAAGGCTTTATAAACTTGGCACTTTACGTTAATTTTTCAATTAGCAAATTAGCAAATCATTGATTTTCAATCAATTACTAATTTGTTACACGTACAAAATCAATTTGCTGAA
>DYKL01000071.1 GCA_020722645.1 Acetofilamentum sp.
AATGAAAATAATTATAAACCAACAACTTACAAAATTATTTACACATGAAAAAAAGGTTATTGCAATTGATGCAGATATAACCAAAATTAAACAATTTGAAGACCAAATAATTGAGCAAAACGAACAAATTAAGGCAAGTATAAGATATGCTTTGATAATCCAACAGGCAATTTTACCTCAAAAAGCAACAATTGACAATCATTTCGAAAATTTATTTTATTCCGACCAAAAGACATTGTTTCAGGCGATTTTTACTGGTTTACTCACATACCGAAGACCGATACGCATAATTCATATTGTTTTGCTGCTACTGTTGATTGCACAGGACACGGAGTATCGGGTGCTTTTATGTCTATAATTTCAAGCCAGCTGTTAAGTGAAATTGTAATCGAAAAACACATTTATGAACCTAATGTAATTCTTGAAAATTTGCAAAACAATATTGTTAAAGCTCTTAAACAAAAAAATACTGACAATAAAGACGGAATGGATTTGTGCCTTTGCAGAATTGAAAAGGTTTCTGATGGTAAAGCCGATATTACTTTTGCCGGTGCAAAAAGAGCTTTGTACTACTATTCAAACGAAACAAAATCAATAGCAAAATTAGAAGCTAACAGATTTTCGATAGGTGGCATAAACTACAAAAAAATAAGAACATTTGATAATCAGCAGGTTATTCTTTCAAAAAATGATATAATTTATTTGTCATCAGACGGCTATGTTGACCAAAATAATGCAGAACGAAAACGATTCGGCACTTATTCTTTTATTACAATACTTACAATATTGCTGAAGAAAAAATGAGTAAACATATGGAAATCATTGAAAATGAACTTAAAAATTAGATGCAAAATGAATCGCAAAGAGATGATATTGTTATTCTGGGCTTGAAAATTTAAGGTATTTTCATATATTTGTGCGCTTGTATTGAAATACTCCACTTAGTGTTTTGTTTGACATATTCTACAATTAACGATGTCAGAATATGTCTGCGACTCCATTCGGGCTGCAGAAATAGATAACAGCTTTTGCTTACTAATTCTGCATATTTTTCTGCCCATAAAAAATCTTCCTGTTCGTAAATTATCACTTTCAGTTCGTTTGCTAATGGAATTATTTCATCAGTCGGTGCGGCATTTTGTTTCGGCGAAAGGCAAATCCAGTCCCATTTGCCGGTCAATTGATGTGCTCCTGATGTTTCAATAAATGTTTTGATGTCTTTTTGTTTCATCAGATTACAAAGAGGATTCATATTGTACATCAGAGGTTCTCCGCCTGTTACAACTATTGTATCTGCTTTTGTTTTTGTTACATTTTCTGCTATCTCTTCAATGCTGATTAGTTTGTCTGTGTCTGCTTTCCAAGAGTATTTTGTATCGCACCAATGGCAACCAATATCACAACCACCGATTCTAATAAAATAAGCTGCTTTCCCAAAATGAAATCCTTCGCCTTGTATTGTATAAAACTCATCTATTAATGGTAATTTATTTCCGCCTTCAAATATGTCTTTTGGCATTTTATTTTAATTTGAAAATTTCTATAGGTTTATAAACGACTACTGTAGAGCTTAAAATGCTTTCGTAATATATTATTTCAGAGACTTTTACTTTCTGAAAAATTGTTTTATTATATTTATTTTCAATTTTTTCAATAATTTCAGAATTTTCTGAAAATTTAATTCTGCCAATAGTTAAATGTGGGCTGAATTTGTCTTTGTCAGAATTTATGCCGATGTTTTTAAGATTTTGACTGATAAGATTTTGAAGCAAATTAAGATTTTCATTTTCCTCTACACCAAACCACAAAACACGAGGATTTTTTTTGCTTCCGAAAAAGCCAAATCCTTTAACAATAAAATCAAAATCTTTAAAATTATCGGTTACTGATTTCAAAATTTTTCTTACTTCTGTAATTTTTTCTTCTGTTGTATCTCCGATAAAAAAAAATGTAAGATGAATTTTTTGAGTGTTTACCCAATTGATTTTAAATGACTTTAATGATTTTTTTAATTCATTTATGGCATCTGTAATTTCTTTTTCGGGGGTAATATTAATCGCTATAAATGTTCTTTTGTTCATCTTATTCAATTTTAAAACTGTCAAAAATATTTGCGTTTATTTGCATTGTTGTATCAATAAATAAAATATTGACTTTCATTTTACCGATATCTTTGAATGTGCTTTTTACTTTGCCATAAGTATATGTTCCCAGATATGGAACAAAAACTGAGTCGTTTGCACTGAATTTTGTATCCATCGGAACAAGTTCAACCTGATTTTCGTTGAAAATTTTTAAATCACCCGACCAGCTTAATGCTAAAATTTTTGTACCTAAAACGTTTATTATTGTGTAAAAAGTTGATAAATACTCGCTTGAAACACAGCAGGAACGACCGGGCATAAGTTTGTCTTCAATTTTTAAAAAACTTCCTTTTTCCAATGTATCAATCCATAAGTTAGGGTCATTTTCATCGTAATAAAAATAATACTGATTATCAACATAATATACCAAAGGAGTTGCAGTCGGCTCATTGCTCAAAACGATAGCTCTTTGCATTCCTGTTCCTTTTTGCCACCATGTTAAAACATAATCGTTTTTTGATACAAGCTGACTATCGGGCAGTGGGATTACTAATGAGCTTGGTATATATACAGAATCTCCGAATTCTTCAAGTATATATTTATTGCCTTTTCTGTCTATGAATTTTCGGGGATAATATACAAATATCAGGTCTTCAAAACCATTTTTTTTTAGGCTGTCGCATACTATTTTGGTTGGAGATAGAACGTATTTGCCTATTTCGTAGTCCGCATTATCGGTAATTGCATAAATAAGGCTGTCGTTGGATATTTCAGTAATCCCAGTTTCCTTTTCGTTACAAGCGATTACAAATAATACAAATATTAAATAAATTAGCTTTTTCAATCTTTTGTTTTCAGAATAAAATTATGCAAAATTAAATAAAATCAGCAAATATTTGTTTAAGAATTATAAATTTTAAGATATATCTTTTATTTTTTTAGAAATTTTGTTATTTTTGTAAAGTTTTTGCAAAAATTCTATTTTCAATAAATAATAACTTATAAAATATTATGCTAATGAAAAAAATATCTTTTGTAATTTTAACGTTTAGCTTATTGATAATTTTTCAATCTTGCGAAAAAAAATCACCGGTTGAGTATAATGATTCAATAATTGAGCAACAGATAAATGTAGTTGACAAAATTGACGAACTCAAAAAGGCGATTGATAATTACAACGTCTTACCTGCTGATGTTGCAGTTTCTGAAATGGATGTTGCATACAACAAAACGCTTTTTCAGATAGACACTGCTATCATCTTTTTACAAACAATAGAAGATTTCAAAGGAGATAATTCCTTACGTCAGGGTGCCGATGAGCTTTTCAAAACTTATAAATCTGTTGTAGAAACTGAATACAAAAGAATTATTGAACTATACAAATTACCTGATAATCTATTTACCGAAAAAGAAATACTCGAATTAGATGAATTAGTTAAAACAAGTTCCAAAAAAATGAACGAAGCCTATGATAAATTTTTAAAAGTTCAGCAGGAATTTGCAAAAAACAACAAATTAGCTTTGGAATAATCAATATTCAAAATTTGATTTACAAATTGCTTGCTTTTTTGGAATTGCAATCCGTATTTTCTTAATTCAATTTGGTCTTGGTTTAAAACTGTTGAAATTTCAGGTTTGGGCACCTGAAATGTCGGTGATAGAGGCTTTTGTCGGTGTCCGCACCGAATAGAGGCTTTTGTCGGTGTCCCCACCGAAAAGAGGCTTTTGTCGGTGTCCGCACCGAATAGAGGCTTTTGTCGGTGTCCGCACCGAATAGAGGCTTTTGTCGGTGTCCCCACCGAAAAGAGGCTTTTGTCGGTGTCCGCACCGAATAGAGGCTTTTGTCGGTGTCCGCACCGAATAGAGGCTTTTGTCGGTGTCCGCACCGAATAGAGGCTTTTGTCGGTGTCCCCACCGACAAAATCAACTAGTTTAAACCAATACATTCAATTGATTTTATATTCGAATTGCAAATCCAAATTAGCTGTATAAAAAATCTACAGTTTAAGTATTTCTTTTGTTTTAAAATCGACAGCAAAAGCTCCTTGCGTTGTAATATCGTAATAAGGAATGTTTAAATTTTCGCATTGCTCTTTCCATTTTTCTGTTCTCCAGTTTTTATTTGTGCCGTCAAATATAATTGTTTTAAAATCAAATAGATCAACGATAGGTTTAATGTCTGTATAGATATTTTGAGACAAAATTATGTAATCTACATTTTTTTTACGGTCTATTGTAAACTCCAACTGTTTGCTTTGATTCAGAATTAAAAAGCTTGTATTTCCAATTTTGAAAAAATTATTGTTAAATGCAAAAACTTTGTTATCATATTTTGTGTTTTTTAAAGAATCTAAGTTGAAAAACAAAGGTTTTAATGATTTTTTTTCAACCCAGTATGGTTTAGAAATATAGTTAAATGCCTTTTCGTCTTTTATTGTTATCGTATCGGTGAGAACATAATTGTTTTTCCCTGTTAAAATATTCAAAACAGGATATTTCTGCGTGTTGTAAACCAAGATTTCAGAACTTTTCTGAATATTATATTTTTTTATGATATTCAATGAAAGAAAAATAATAAGTGAAACCAAAAATGTATATAATAATTGTCTTTTATTGTACATCCAAAACATAACAAATGAAAGAATTACAATGTACAGGGTTATCGTTTGTGCTGGTGTTACAGATATGTTTTTTGATGTTGAATATGGTATTTTATCAATCAATGTAACACCTCCTATCAGAATTTTCATAGAAAGTTTAAGCAAAAATGCAATAAAACCGTTTATAACAGGAATGAAAGATAAAATCATCAAGGCAACTGCTAAGTATAGAATTATACTTGATAAAGGTATAACCAAAATATTTGATATAAAAAAATAGTTCGGAAATTGATGGAAATAGAAAAAGCCAAAAGGCATAGTTCCAATCTGAGCAGCAATTGAAACGCTTGTTAAAGCCCAAATCTGGTCAGGCAACCATCTTTTAAAAAACAGTAATTTATATATAAATGGCTGAAAATAGACTATTGCCAACACAGCCGAATAAGACAGCTGAAAACCTACCGATAAAATATCCAAGGGGTTTATAATCAGTAAAACAAAAGCAGACGCAAAAATTGTATTAAAAGTTGATGAATTTTTGTTAATCATTTTTCCAATAACAACTAATGAAAACATAAGAGCAGACCGGTTTACAGATGGCGACAAACCTGCAATTCCAGCAAAAATCCATAAGCTGAATATAATAATTACTGATTTAATAATTTTAAGTTTACGATTTTTATCCATAAAATTCAGCAAAACATTCAGAATCATAAAAATAATACCGACGTGCAAACCCGAAACTGCTAAAATGTGCATTGCTCCTGTGTTTGCAAATTTATCGCGTGTTTCAATATCCACTTCATCTCTGTACCCCAATGTCAATGCTGATAATACAGCATATTCCTGATCCTGAATTCCGAAATACTGGTATATTTTCAGTAAATTTGACCGCAAATTTGTGGCAAAGTCTATAAAAAAGTTTGCCTGTTTCGCTTCTAAAAATGTAAAATCTCCATTTTTTGCATAAGCAGTTGTAAAGATACCTTTCTGCTGCATAAATGATTTGTAGTCAAATTCTTTGGGGTTGCCCGGATTTTTAATCGGATTTAGATAAGAGTTTAACAAAATTCTGTCGCCGTATTTAAAAGCTTCTGAAATACTGTCTTTCTGGAAGTAAACCACCGCTTTTGTATCTGCTTTTTTCCATTCTACTGAATCCAGAAAGGCTTCTATTTTGACTACGCAATGTATTGTTTTTCTTTTTTCCTTCGGTGGTTCTACAATTACACCTTCGTAAACAATTTTTTTTGTTGAATCAATAATTGGTTCATCAGGTTTTTTATGATTTGTCAGATAAAATCCAAACAAAAACATAAAAATGTAAATTGAAATACCGAAATTGTGTGGTTTTTGTGAGAAAAATTTCTTTTCAAAGAATAAAAAAATAAAAAGTATTATTAATAAAGCCGGAAAAATAAATTCTGAGTTAACTTCGAAAAAAACAGAAAATAAAATACCGGCTATAAAAGGCGGTGTAATAGCAATAAATGGATTTTTTACATATTCCATAATAACTATTCGCTAATATTTCTGACTAAAAGTTGTTCTCTTGTTTTTTTATCACCGAGAACTGTTTTGTAATCAGTAGTGAATCGTCCGTTTGCCATTGCTTTTAGTTTGTTTCGGATTAGTACCTTTTTTACTTTCGGCAATCTGTCTGTAAAAAGAATACCATAAGTGTGATCATATTCGTGTTGAAGAACTCTTGCCTGAAATCCTGTAAGTACCTCATCGTGAAACAGCATATTTTCATCATAATACTGAATGTGAACGGTATCGTGCCTCTGGATTTCTTCTCTTATTCCCGGTAAGCTTAGGCAACCTTCGTTCATTCCGATTTTTTCTCCGGAATATTCAACAATTTTGGCGTTGATAAAAGTTTTTTTAAAATCGGCTAATTCAGGGTGTTCTTTTTCAAGCGATGTTAAATCAATAACAAAAAGTTTAAGTGATTTGCCTATTTGCGGAGCGGCTAAACCAACTCCTTCTGAAACTTTCATTGTTTCATACATTTCCTGTATTAATTTTTCTAATTCCGGTGTTTTTTCAATGGGTAATTCTTCTCCTTCTTTCCTCAAAACATCAGTTCCGATAACATATATAGGGTAATTCATTGTCAAAAAAATTAAAAAAGAATAATTTGCAAAGATACTAAAAAATCCAATTATCTTCTTTATTTTTTTTCATATAAATGGAATCGACTCTGTCGAATTTTCTTTGGATTGAACTTAGAATACTTTCGTGCTTTCCGATAACAAGAATGCCTTCGGTGGTAAGGTTCTGATAAAAAAAGTTAAATACTTTGTCCTGAAGTTCGTGGTCAAAATAAATAAGTACGTTTCTGCACATAATCATATCAAATTCAGTTCCGAATATATTCCCGTCTTTAATAAGGTTATGTTTAATAAAAACAGGCTTTTCGAGTAAAAAACTTCTGACTTTTATTACTCCTCGCCGTCTGTTGACATCTAAATAATCTTCGTAATTAAATTTCGGAAAATCAACCATTGATTCTTTGAAATTGTTCCAGTATTCATCAAAATCGTGAAGTCTGTATTTGCCGCTTCTTGCAACTTCGAGGACATCTTCGTTAAGATCTGAACCGTATATTTTGGTTTTATGGAACAATCCCATTTCGTATAAAAGCATCAACATTGAATATACTTCTTGTCCGGTTGAACAGCCTGCGTGCCAAATTTTTATTTGTGGAAGTTTTAAAAGTTTTTCTCGCATAATAGGAATCAATTTGAGCCACAAGGAAGGGGTTCTGAATGGTTCGGTTGTGTTTACCGTAATTTCTTTAATAACTGTTTCAAGGAATTTTCTGTTACGTTCCATTTTTTTAATCAAAGCTTCAACGTCTAAGTTGTTGTCAGTCAGTATCTTTTCTAATCGTCTGGTAAATGACTTCAATGAATATCCCGTAAAATCATATTCGGATATTTTTTTTGTTTCTTCTATAAAATATTGTACATTTTCCTGTGTAACTTCCATATAATCAATATGTAATTTAATTCCTTATTTATTTTTTATTCAAGGTAAAAATAGGAAAAATATTATAATAAAAAAAATTTCGTCAAAATGATAAAAAATTGTTTTTAATGTCTGTATCTGGATTATTTCCGGTTATTTTTATGTTTTTTGGTTTTGCATTCGCCTGAATAACAATTTTGTGAATATTTTCGTCTTTCCAGCAATCAGCTTTTTCTTTATAACTAATTATTTGTCCATCAGTTAATTCTATTTCCAGTTCTATCGGAATTGGCAATCCTCCTATATTTTTAATGATTATGGTTAAATCTTTCTTGTATTTAGCCTCAGAAATTGATAAGTCGGGATAATTAAATTCGAAAAAATAGGCATTCCAAAACCAACATAGGTTTTCGCCTGTATAATCATCAAAAGTGTTGAAAAAATCCCAGGGATAAGGATGCTTATTTCCCCATCTTTTTGCATATTCCTGTAAACCTCCAAAAAATAAGCTGTCTCCTAAGTATTTATTCAGTTGTTGCAATGCAAATGAAGATTTGTTGTATGCAATAACACGATACGCCCAAAAATCTTTGAAAACATTAGTCGGCATAATTAAAGGTAAGTCGTAAAAACCGTTTGCATCTCTTGAATAGTTTTCTTGTACTTTTTTGCAGGAAATGCATTGGGGTTGCAGAATATCAACTACTAATCTTGGAAAATAAGTTATTAAACCTTCGTCCATCCATGCGTACTTGGATTCACTGCTCCCGACCAAAAAAGGGAAATAACTGTGTGCAATTTCGTGTGCCGTTACATAGTAATCGTCGCAAATATCGTTATTTGATGATTCATTCACCATCATTGGATATTCCATTCCGCCGCCGCCCTGAAATACAGTCATCTTAGGATAAGGAAACAAAATTCCGGGCAATTTAAAACTATAGGTCTTTATGATATCTTTCGAGATTTTTGCCAAATTATGAAAAAATTTTGTTGTGTCAAGGTAAACGCCGCTTATAAATACTTTGTTTGAATGATTAGGCAATTCTAATCCTACTCCGTCCCAATTATGTTTGTCTGATGTTGCAAAAGAAAAATCAGGAACTTTTGAAGCTATAAAATGCCACGTGTTTTTGTCTTTGTTTATCAGGATTTTTCCTTGTTCGTAATCATCAGGAGTAATTATGTTTACAACATTTTCATTGTTTTTTGCATCTTTTATTCGGTTTGCGTATTTTTTTGTGTAAACATCATCAATATTTTGTTGCTCGCCGGTTGCCCATAAAAGATTTGGGTATGGTACTGTAATTTTAACGTCGAAATTTGAATGGTCGTTGTAGAATTCAGTTGAGCCGGTGTAAGTGCTGTTGTCCCAACCAAAAACATCGTCATAAACAGCGATTTGCGGATACCAGTAGCCTATAAACCATACATTTTCCATATATTTCCCGTTTCTGACTGTTGTATGCTCAGGGTAGGATAGTTGCCATTCAATCAAAAGCTCTGTTTCTGAATCAGGTAATATTTTATCTGGTATAGGAACAAACATATTTGTTGAATTTGTTCTTGTATTTCTGATGTTTATCTCTTTGCCATTTATAACTAATTTTGAAATTATAACACCATCTGTTAAATCTTCTGAATTTACAGTAAAATCTCTTGGAAAACCTTTTGCAAAAAGATTTTGATAAAGCCGTATAACAATTATTTGCAGAGTGTCCGGACTTTGATTGTGATAAATAACAGTTTCTTTTCCTGTCAGCAAACCTGTTTTCGTATCAAATTCTGCTTCGATTTTGTAATCAGAGTAGTTTGAAAAGTAGTTTATGCCCGGATTGCCGTCTAAACTTCTGGTTTGTTTTTTTATTGCATTTTCATATTCTCTGATTGTATATTTGGTATTTTGAGAATTAGAAGTAATAAATGCAAATAGTGCTAAAAATAAAAAGATTGTTTTTTTCATTTCTGTGATATAATGAGTTTAGGGATTGTTACGAAATAACATATTTAATAATCTATGTGAACTATGTTTCTATGTGGTTATTAAAAATATCAAATAAACAAATTATTTCGTAACAGTTACTTAGTCTATAAAGTATGGGATTTTTTATTTTTTAAATTTAGCCCAAATTTGAGTTTTAAAATATTATACAAAAATCAACTTAAACTTTTGACTTTCAACTTTTAGACCCTTACAGGGCAAGCATTTAAACTCCACATTATTTATGAATAATCTGGGTTAATGTATCCACTTTTCCTGAATTTTGAGTACCTGTTCAACAATGTCCCTGACGCAACCCTCTCCGCCGTTTTTATCAGAAATATAATCTGCAATTTCAATAATTTCGTTTGCAGCATCAGCCGGACAGGCAGAAAAACCTACTTTTTTCATTACTTCTAAATCGGGAATATCATCTCCCATATAAAGCAGGTCTTTTTCATTTAAATTATATTTTTGGCAAAATTGTTCAAGTGCAGGTATTTTGTCAAGATGTGATAAAAAAATATCAGATACACCAAGAGTTTTAAAGCGGTCAAATACGCTTTTTGAATTTCCACCTGTTATTATTGCAATAACATAACCCTCATCAACTGCTTTTTTAATAGCATAACCATCTTTGGGATTCATTGTTCGATAAAATTCGCCTTTATCCATTGCAATAAATTCGCGAGAAAAAACTCCGTCAACATCAAAAATCATTGCTTTGATGTTTTTTAATTTTTTGCGATAATTCATCATTTTTTCTCCCTGCTTCAAGTGTTTTTCACCTGAAAACATCATTTTTTAGGTTTTCCTATTGCTTTGACCTGCGTGTGTTTTCACCAGAAACTTTCATTTTTTTATTTTCCCGATTGCTTTGACCTGCGTGTTTCAGGTGTTTTCACCTGAAACTTTCATTTTTTTATTTTCCCGATTGCTTTGACCTGCGTGTTTAAGGTGTTTTCACCTGAAACTTTCATTTTTTTATTTTCCCGATTGCTTTGACCTGCGTGTTTCAGGTGTTTTCACCTGAAACTTTCATTTTTTTATTTTCCCGATTGCTTTGACCTGCGTGTTTCAGGTGTTTTCACCTGAAACTTTCATTTTTTTATTTTCCCGATTGCTTTGACCTGCGTGTTTCAGGTGTTTTCACCAGAAACTTTCATTTTTTTATTTTCCCGATTGCTTTGACCTGCGTGTTTAAGGTGTTTTCACCAGAAACTTTCATTTTTTTATTTTCCCGATTGCTTTGACCTGCGTGTTTCAGGTGTTTTCACCAGAAACTTTCATTTTTTTATTTTCCCGATTGCTTTGACCTGCGTGTTTCAGGTGTTTTCACCTGAAACTTTCATTTTTTTATTTTCCCGATTGCTTTGACTTTTACTACGCTTTGAGGTGTAACATTTTCGAGAATTGTAAAGCCTTGTTCATCTGTGAATTTCTCATAAGTTTTACCGTCATAAGTGATTGTAACTTTGGCATTTGGTACTTCACGTCCTTTATGGTCAATTACTTTGAACCGCATATCAAATTTTTCCGGCTCTTTTTCCGGTGGTGGAGGCGGTGGTGCAACAACAACTTCTTTTTCAACTACAATTCTTAAAATATTTTCTTTATCTTTTTCACAAATAAAATGATGATCGTTAGTTTTTTGCTCTTCTTTTATTTGATAAGCAGCAACTTCACCTCCGACTTTAACTTGTGGAAGTGTCATTTTTCCGTTTGCGTCAGATGTTAAAGTTGTTGTTTCTCCGTTATAATCAAAATTAAAAGAAATATTCGGGACGATTTGGTCATCTTGATTTTTTACTATAAAGACCATATCAATTTTTCTGATTGCGGTTAATGTATATCTTCCGCTTTCGTAACAGATGAATGACTGTTCGTTAATAATCTGTTCTTTTTCCATCTGATAAGCTATTACCTTATCATCAACCCTTACTTCAAGAAGTTTGATTTTTGCATCAGCATCAGAAATATGTGTTTGGGTTTGTTCTTCAAAGTCAAAAAAGAATTTTTCGTTTTTAGCCGGTTCTTTATCTTCGTAAACTACATCAAAAATCATATCAACTCTTTTGATATTAATTATTTTTGCCAAAAGACCTTTTTCCATACCGGGAGTATCAGAAACAAATCCCCATTCTGATAGAACTACATTGTCGCCTGAACTTCCCCTTACAAGAAAAACATTGTCCATAGACGGAATTTCTATGCAGTTGTATATAAATTCTGTTAGTTCATCAGTTTCATATTTTTTGGCAGCGTTAAGTAATGTCTGAATTGATGATGTCAGTAATCTTTTTGCTATACTTTGATCGGTTGGCGATAACTTTTGAAAGTTAATAATTGAGCCGGTATGCTCTGTACTCCATATCAGTGTATTAGTTTCTTCAACATATACCGGTTCGGCAAAAATTAAATACTCTTTCCCCTCGGGAAATGTTCTTTTGATTTGGTTGTAACGACTTTTGGAAGTAGATGGACTACCAAAAAGATATCTTACGTTTTCAACTTTTTTTCTTTCTACAACAGCCATAGAGCTATAAAGTTTGTAATGTTTGTAATGTTATTGAGTTATAAAGCCGCTTAAAGGGCAAAAATCTTTAAAATATTTGTAAAGATATGAAAAAAATGAAAAATCAAAAAAAGTACGAAATATTTTTCAGCAATTCCTGAACAAAAATAAATTAAATAATTGAAAATCACAACAAAA
>DYKL01000529.1 GCA_020722645.1 Acetofilamentum sp.
TGCACAAGATTCATTAATAATATTACTCATACGATTAAATTAAAAAATTTGATTAAATGTGCAGAATGTAGGTTATCTGAATATTTTTGTTATTTTCATCTTTTCTTCATCTCTTTTATAAGCTAAGAGTCCTTTGAATATTGCAGAAAATATTGTGATTAAAATTATAGCACATATTCCAACAAACATATAAAATGATGTTTGTAATTCATTTTCTAATTTATTTGCTTTGTTCATCTTATAAGTCGCATCTATATATGCGCCGTAATAACCTTTATATTTTTCGGAATTGGATAACATTTGGATGTTATGCTTTTTATAGATTGAAATTGCGATATGGTATTTTTCAATCGCCTTTTTTATGGTTGCCAGTTGCCTATTATTTAATGTTTCGTTGTAATATCTTTCTCCTTCATTAACAGAATTTCTCGCTTTTTCTATGTCCTTATAAAAATTGTTTTTTGTTTCAGAGACCTTTTTGTTTAACTCTTCGGGAATATTTCCTCCAATTGATGTTGTTGTGTTATAACATTCCAACGCGTTTTCAAGAAGTTCTATTTTCTTTATTGTTATTTTTTCATTATCTGCTTTTTCTTCAAAAAAACTCCCTGTATCTTTCAGCATCTTTATTAAGCCGCTTTTTGAAAGTTTGATTATTTCAATTATACTTTGTTTATCTTCATCTGAGCGCAAATTGTAATTATATGTTTCTTCCATTTGTGAAATTATACTTTTTAAATCAGATGCATTCCTTAATATTTCCTCACTTGAATTTACATTGTCAATTCTCTTTTTGTCCAAGGTCATAAAATTTTCAAGAAATGACTTAACTTCATAGGTAAATTTATTCACATTCGGGTTGCTGTTATATGTATCTTTTCCATACAACCAAGACAGATGTGTTCTTTGTATCTGCCCCGGCTCAGAATATGACGAATCTGTATTGATATTTGAAATATCTTTGCGTAATTCTTCAACTGTTTTGTCCCCATATACATTTCCTATAAACACAAGTATAAATAAAAACAGCAACACGAAAAATATGTTTTTTGTATTCATTTTAAAATAAAATCTTTATAAGAGATATGCCAATTCCAATGATTGTGCTTATTACAACAATTAAAATTATTCCTATTGTAATTATCATTCCTCCGATTTTTAATGGCCACATAAAGTCAGGAACTTTATAGATATGTTCGTATTTCATTCTGTCAATCCATTTCTTTGTTAAAACCGTTCCAAGTGCAAGTCCTAAAATCACACCCAATATTTTAAATAAAAGCGAATCACTTTTACAATTATCAATTGTGTTGTTTAACGATTGCTCCGCTTTTTCATAATTTTCATCAACAGCAGTGAGATTTTCTATTTGTAAAAACTCGCTAATTGTTTTGTCACATTCGGTTGTTTTATTTTCGGCGGATGTATTTCCAGATAAAACCAAAACAAAAAACAACGCGATTAAGATACTATCTTTAACTCCTTTAAATTTATTAAAATTTTCCATTTTTGAAATTTTTATTTTTTAATCTGTATTTTAGTGATGAAATTTTTCCCTGAAAACAATCCATGATAAAATAACAACAACCGCAAATGCCACAAGAAGATAAAACAACAGCGAAACCATATAAATTAAAATTTTTGAATTTTCCATTTTTGTTGCTATTAAATTCATTTCTTTAGTATCATTATATTTCAATATCACTTCTTTCATATTTGTAGTTGTATTTATTGTAGCATTGTTATCATCGCAGTCATCTTTGCTTTCATTTTGACATTTTGACGGAATACAATTAAATGTTGAACAATTTCCGGATGGCAATATACTTATAA
>DYKL01000530.1 GCA_020722645.1 Acetofilamentum sp.
CGAGGCACGAAGCAAAACGTCATTGCGAGGAACGAAGCAAAACGTCATTGCGAGGCACGAAGCAAAACGTCATTGCGAGGCACGAAGCAAAGCCTCGCAATGACGCAAAGTGTACGAAGCAAATGAAGCAATGAATTTTGATTTTAGTTATAAAAAATGCCCCAGCGGGGCTTAATATTTGTAAGAAAAAATAAACCAAAACCTTTTGCCCCAGCGGGGCAATATATTAATGACGAATGCAACAATTCAACAATGTTATTGCGAGGTACAACATCTCTGCGAGGCAAAACGTCATTGCGAGGCACGAAGCAAAACGTCATTGCGAGGAACGAAGCAAAACGTCATTGCGAGGCACGAAGCAAAACGTCATTGCGAGGCACGAAGCAAAGCCTCGCAATGACGCAAAGTGTACGAAGCAAATGAAGCAATGAATTTTGATTTTAGTTATAAAAAATGCCCCAGCGGGGCTTAATATTTGTAAGAAAAAATAAACCAAAACCTTTTGCCCCAGCGGGGCAATATATTAATGACGAATGCAACAATTCAACAATGAAATAATTGAACAATAAAACAATGAAAAATTTTCAGATAAACCTCAGAGGAAAGCTTATAGGACTTTCAAAACCGCTTATTATGGCAATTCTTAATGTAACACCCGATTCTTTTTATGACGGAGGTGCTTATTTTTCTGACAATGAAATAAAAAAAAGAGTTGAACAAATTATAAGCGAAGGTGCCGATATTATTGACATAGGTGCTGTTTCAACAAAACCTTTTGCTGCAGAAGTAACGGTTAAAGAAGAAATAGAACGCTTGGACAAAGCCTTGAAAATTGTAAAGTCAATAAAATCAGATATTTATGTTTCTGTTGATACTTTTCGTTCGGAAGTTGTCAAATTTGCTGTCGAAAATTATGATATTGACATTGTAAACGATATTTTTGCTGCAACTGCCGATGAAAAAATGATGGAAGTGATTGCAAACAAACGGTTAGTTTACGTAATGATGCACATAAAAGGCACTCCTCAGAATATGCAGATAAATCCGCAATATGATGAACTTATTCCGGAGATTCTCAAATACTTTTCGGAAAGAATCAACAAGGCGGTTCATTATGGCATAAATGATATTATCATTGACCCCGGATTTGGCTTCGGCAAAACTGTTGAACATAATTACGAAATTTTGAGCAAATTGGAAGATTTTCAGATGCTCGAACGACCTATTCTTGTAGGTTTATCTCGTAAATCAATGATTTATAAATACCTTGGGATAACACCAAATGAATCATTAAATGCGACATCTGTATTAAATACGATTTCTCTAAATAAAGGTGCTAATATATTGCGTGTCCATGATGTCAAGGAGGCTGTAGAAGCAGTTAAATTAGTTGAAATGACGAAAAGCTTTTCGTATTAAATTTCAATGCCTAATATCAGAACATCATCGCATTGTTCTTCATTACCAACCCATTTATCAAAGGTTTCCTGAAGAACTTTTCGTTGAACTTCCATTTTTTCATTGCAAATATTTTCCATAATGTCTTTGAATGCTTTAAAAGAGAATTTTTTCCCGTTTTTGCCACCAAACTGGTCAAAATATCCGTCACTGAAAAAATAAATTTTATCTTTTTGTTTCAATTGAATAATAATGTTCTCAAAAGAAATTTCGACAGGATAAATTCCAATCGGATTTTTTGTAGATAAAACAACATTTAAGCTGTTTTGATTGGCTATTATAATTTTGCTGAAGGCTCCTGCATATTGCATTAAACCCAAACCCTAAAAAAAATAGGTAATATTTTTTAAAAAAACCGAATAAATATTT
>DYKL01000531.1 GCA_020722645.1 Acetofilamentum sp.
CAATGTGATAATTAGTCAATGTGATAATTAGTCAATGTGATAATTAGTCAATGTGATAATTAGTCAATGTGATAATTAGTCAATGTGATAATTAGCCAATGTGATAATTAGTCAATGTGATAATTAGTCAATGTGATAATTAGCCAATGAAACAATTTGTCAATTAGCAAATGCAATAATGAATGATGACATTGTATTTTAGTCATAAAAAAATGCCCCAGCGGGGCTTAATATTTGTTAAAAAAAATAAACCAAAATCTTTTGCCGCAGCAGGGCAATATATTAATGACGAATGAGACAATGCAAAACGTCATTGCGAGGAATGAAGCAAAACGTCATTGCGAGGAATGAAGCAAGAAGCAGACCCTACGAAGAACCGGTTTGGGTTCGAGATTGCATCGCAAAACGTCATTGCGAGGAACGAAGCAAAGCTTCGCAATGACGCAAAGAGTTCGAAGCAAATGCAACAATGCAAAACTTCATTGAGAGGAATGAAGCAAATGAAACAATAAAACAATTAAACAATGAAACTTCACACCAAAGATATTGTAAAAAAATACGGAAAAAGGACAGTTGTCAAAAAAGTGAATTTGGAAGTTAATCAGGGAGAAATAGTTGGGCTTCTGGGACCAAACGGAGCCGGAAAAACTACATCTTTTTATATGATTGTCGGGCTTATTACTCCTTATGAAGGTAAAATATTTCTTGATAATACTGAAATAACCGGATTGCCTGTTTTTCGCAGAGCACGTCTCGGAATCGGATATTTGCCACAGGAAGCGTCTGTTTTCAGGAAATTAAGCGTTGAAGATAACATCAAAGCTGTTCTTGAAATGAGTGAATACAACCGAAAAGAACAAAAAGAGATAACTGAACGCCTTTTAGATGAATTCGGTTTAACTAAAATCCGCAAAAATCTTGGCATTCAGTTGTCGGGTGGTGAACGCAGAAGGACAGAAATTGCTCGTGCTTTGGCATTAAACCCGAAATTTATTTTGCTTGATGAACCTTTTGCAGGTGTTGATCCTATTGCTGTTGAAGATATTCAGAATATTGTTGCAAATCTGAAGAAAAAGAATATCGGCATTCTGATTACTGACCACAATGTTCACGAAACCTTGTCAATAACCGATAGAGCATATCTTTTACTTGAAGGTAAAATTTTTGTCAGTGGTACAGCCGAAGATTTGGCTAATAATCCTGATGTTAGAAAAAAATATCTGGGAGAAAATTTTGAGTTAAGGTAGTATTATTTGTTTTTATTCCAACGAACACCAAAAACTGTTATGTCATCTGTTTGTTCGTTGTTGCCTTTTCAGTTTTTAAAATCATCTGATAAAATTTGTTTTTGTCTGATAAGATTATATTCAGATATTTGCTTAATCAAATGTAAAAATTTAGGGCGTGTAAATTTAGAATTTTTTTGTTCTCCAAATTGGTCTGGATAGCCATCTGTAAATAAATAAATTAAATCATTATCAATAAGTTGAAAGATTTTGTTTTCAAATTTTTCTTCTGAAAAATAATTAGCAATAGGTGAGCGATTTGCAGATAGTTTAATAGTTTCATTATCTCTGAAAATATACAGTGGAATTAAAGCCCCTGAAAAATAAAGTTTGAATTCGGTAGTATTTATTGTATATAGTGTCAGAAAGAAAACTCCATATTTTTTTAAAAAATATGAATTTTGTAAATCTTAATTGACATTTGTATTTGTCATTTTGGTTCTACCGCAAACTGTGTGAAAACATGTCAAGTTGTCCGTTAAAAAAAAGTATTGCTATTCTAAAATTATCGAAGTTTCTATACCCATGTGCAACAGATT
>DYKL01000532.1 GCA_020722645.1 Acetofilamentum sp.
TATCTTTTACTTCTATATTGTAACCAATCGGAATCTTTAAAATTGCCGGCATTTTATTATTGTTTAATATCTTATTTTGTTTCAGTTTCATTAAATGTCATTTTATTGTCTGTTGGGATATACTCAATAAAGAAGGGGTACTTATTCGTAATTTTTTGACATTTAAGCGTAATTTACCCCCTAATATTGAGCAAGTTCGTCTGTTGTATTATGTGTTTTATTGTCTCTAACCTTTGCCGATGTCTTGCTTCCTTTCATTCCGATTTCAATTTGTTTTCCTTCAGGCATTGGAATGTATTCTACAATTGGAGCATCTTTTGCTCCTTCATGCAAAATAATTTTTACAGAATTATTATAATCATATTTTACCCTTGTTGTTGTTTCATTTCGCAAATTTTCAAATTTTGGAATTATTTCCTCCATCTGAACTAATTTGTGATTACTCTTGTCAATCCAGTATGTTCTTTTATATTCCCAATGTCCGCCCGAAAAGTTCACAAACTGAATTCCTTCAATTACCTGACATTCATGTCCGTCAATACTTTCTTTACCTTTCAAATTTAGCGTGATATTAGAGGCAATTGGATAAAAGGTAGTTAGTGAGACCAGTATATTCTCATTTGAGCCGGCCAAAGTGAAAGAAGTTAAATCAAAATTTTCATCTTGCGAGTCAAGCATTTTATCAAAAGATACAAAGTGTTTTGGCTTAAGCCAGGTTCCATTTCCGAGTTTTACATAAGTGGCATTATCAACAAAATATATTTCCGTAATTGTTTTATTTTTTAGATTTTCTGCGGAGAGATAAATTTTTCTATTTTTCAGGTCAATTACACCATAACCCCTACTTATGACATCTTTATTTTCTATTTTTACTCCTTCAAATGAAATAACATCAATATTTTTTGAATCTAAAATTTCATTCATCAGTTTCTCTGCTGTAACTTTTTCTGAAAAATGTTCATAAAAGATTCCAAGAGACATCGCTACAACAACACTTACAATAATCCCGAAAAATTTTAATTTTTTACCCATTTTGCTGTTTATATTAAAAATTTATATTAAAAATATGATGAAAAAGCATAAGTATTAGGACTGAAAAGCTTTTCACAAAGGCGTGAAAAATGCTGAAAACGTTTTCAGGGTTTTGCACCAAATATTTTTAATCTGTACAGAAATTACTTTAGAACAACTATATTGCTCATCCCATTTCTTTTTCTCTCAACTATATTTTTTCTTTCAAGAACATCTAACACTCTGGTAACCTTTGCATTTGAAAGGCCTGTTTTTTCTATAATGTTCTTCTGCAATAATTTTCCTCCATTGTCAAAAATTTCCTTATAAATGGCATATTCGTCTCCGACAAGAGTGCCAAGCGTTATTTCCCAATTTGATTTTAAATTTTTTACTTTATCTTCTTCTGACTCTTTAATATTTCCTTTGTCGTTGTAGTCCTTAATTGTTTTTTCAACGGACTCAACAGCTTCTTTAACATATTTTTTAACTAGTTCTTCAACTGCCGGGGTCTTTTCAGTAATAAGATACATTATAAGTGCACCGACAACCATAGAAAGAATGGCAATTATAAGTCCTTTCATTATTCCAACCGTTCCATCGTCCTCTGTAATGTTGCTCCATACAATTATCTGTGTGCCTACAATAAAGGCAAGCAGCACAATTAATATAAAGATTACTTTTTTGTTCATTGTAATTGTAATTAAAATTATCGCCTTTGTTTATTAAAACGATGTTCAATTAAAATTTTGAAATTTTATTTATATAATTTTCTCAACATCGGCGGCACGATTAATGTTGTTACAATACAC
>DYKL01000533.1 GCA_020722645.1 Acetofilamentum sp.
TTAAAAACAACCAATAAAATGAAAAAACTATATTACATATTTCCAGTTATTTTTTTGATATTTTTCTTAAATTCATGTGAAGAAAGAAAAATACAAACAGTAACGGAACAACTTATAGGTACATGGACAGGTGATATTGAGAAGAGTGAATGGTGCGACACCAATGACTATAACAAAGTAATATTAGAATTTCAAGACAATGGAGTTGCTTATCTGAATTATTCAGGACCAAACGGCAATAGATGGGATTCGCCTTATGAATGCAAATGGTGGTTAGAAATAGAAAAAGCACAGAATCCTTTAGTATTCTTTTCATCAAAAGAAAATTATTTCTTTTTATATATTATCAGATTTGATACTTTATGTGATCCATGCAGGCATTGCTTTTGCATGTATTGCAAATGGGAATTGGAATCCTGTTATGTTGGATGGAAATTTCCTGACACAACTTCTTACCAACTTTTAGGTTTTAATGAATTTAAAATTAAAACAGTATTAGGAAAATTAAATCGTTTTTGGTATGGAGATGGATATGATCTTTTATTTTCAGAAGAAGATTATGGAGAAAACATTCTACCAAGTAGAACAAAAATTTTACAAAAACAACCAATACAATGAAAAAACTATATTATATATTTACGGTTATTTTTTTGATATTTTTCTTAAATTCATGTGAAGAAAAAAAAATACAAACAGCAACAGAACAACTTATTGGTACATGGACAGGAGATATTGCTGAGAGTGAATGGTGCGACACCAATGACTATAACAAAGTAATATTAGAATTTCAAGACAAAGGAGTTGCTCAACTGAATTATTCAGGTCCATCAGGCAATAGATGAGATTCACCTTATGAATGTAAATGGTGGCTTGAACAAGAAAAAGCTGTAAATCCTTTGGTTTTTTTATCTGCAAAAGATAAATATTTTTTCTTATATTTAAAATTTGAAGATTTTCAATGTGACCCTTGTTATAATCTTGAAAATGAACATTATAATACATGGCAACTACCTGAAACAGCTTCTTATCAGATTGTTATTTTAGAAGAACTAAGAATTTCGTTAGTTAGAGAAAAATACTTTTACATTAGCGATAAACATACAGATAATGATATATTGTTTAGTGGAAAAGTATCTGCAATTATTGGGTACAATTCGAAAAGAGACCTTTATAAAATAAATCAGTAATCAATATTAAACACTAAAAGATGAAAATATTTTTATTTTTTATTACGTTTTTATGTTTATATACGATAAATTTTAGTCAAAATTTTGACAGTTTGTCTATTGCTCAAATGTATAGCGAATTAGACGTAAATAAAATTTCTACAGGATTTTTGTATGACAAAGTGATTCCTTTTTCAGGTCTTTCAAAATTCACAGGAAAAGACAGTATAAAATCATCAACATATATGATTTGGGAACAAGCATATTTTGAAATTGAAAAATCGTGTGTGATTGAAAATAATGTGCCTTCATACAATGATATATATAAAAAAGCTAATGAATTATATAATGGTAAAAATATATTCCCAATAGCTTTTATTGACATAAAATATAACAAAATTAAAGACAATGCTATTGAAGATGGATTTCTCATTTTTGAAGATGGCAAATTTTATAACGTAACTGACAAAACAGAATCTCCATATTTAGAAAAAAGAACATTCTTATCTACTATTCTAACTCAAAAAAGTTTAAATTACCCAGAAAACAACTTTATTATTTATGAAGATTTTTATATTTCAAACGATAATAACATAAAAATTGAGGCTCTTTTATTAAAGAATGTTGGTAACAAATTTTAATGTTTGGTATAATT
>DYKL01000072.1 GCA_020722645.1 Acetofilamentum sp.
TTGTATTTTAAAAACAATAACAATTACAGTTGAAGATAATATGCTTAAAATTAAATAAATCATAACATAATTTTGGCTTGCAAAAATATAAATTTAAAACAATACCGATTTTATTTGCCTATGATTATTCTTCGGCAATTTTAAAAACGGTTTTGTTATTCAATTAAAAAAAAATTATCTTTGTTCAAAAAAATAAAATGAACAAGTTATATTTATTGGTTATTTGTTTTGCCATTTCAGTAGTGTCATATTCTCAAAATCGTCCTTCTGTAAAATGGGAGAAAATTGAAACTGAACATTTCAGAGTAATTTTTCCGCAAGAAATTGAAGGATATGCCAAAGAAACTGCGTATATGATGGATACCATTTACAAAAAAGACACGAAAATTTTTCTTGTAAATCACCCCAAAAAAGTAGATTTGATATTGCATAATCATTCTGTTGTCTCAAATGCTTATGCTGCACTTGCACCAAGATATATGGCTTGGTATCTTACACCTCCTTCATCACCATCGGTTACATTAAGTCCATGGAATAAAACATTAGGCATTCATGAATTCAGACACATAACTCAATATAGCGTAATGAATCAAGGATTTACTTATCTTGCGAGTTTGTTTTTTGGACAATACGGTCAGGTTACAATGCAAAATTGGTCAATCCCAAATTGGTTCTACGAAGGCGATGCTGTTTTTAACGAAACAAAATTCAGCAACAGTGGACGCGGAAGAATGCCAAGTTTTTCGTTGCCTCAGAGAACTATTTTATTGAACGACCAGAAATTCAGCTACGAAAAAGCTTTGTTCCGCTCTTACAAAGATTATTATCCTAATCATTATTACCTTGGTTATCATATAGTTGCAAAAACAAATACAGAATTTGGCGAGCATATTTGGAACAAAATACTGTATCGTTCTTCTTTATTTTCTTTCTGGCCCTATACATTCGAACGAAGTATGAAAAAATATACCGGAAAAAATGTAAGAAAAACTTATCGCTCTACTTACAACGAACTTGATTCTGTTTGGACAAAACAAGTTGAAAGTTTAGATATTACAGATGCAAATATTATTAACACAAAAAAGAAAAAAGTATGGACAAATTATTTTGAGCCGCAAATAATAAGTACAGACACTCTTTTGGTTCTTAAAAGCGGTTTTGATGACAATACAACAATGTATTATTTGACAAAAGACGGTAAAGAAAAGAGAATTAAAGAAATTTCAGGTGAAAACATATCCTATGCCGCTGATATTGTTGTTTGGGCTACATACACAGAGCATATCAGGTACAATGAAGAGAGTTATTCCGATATCGTTGTTTATAATCTTAAAACAAAAAAACAGAAACAAATAACTAAAAAAGGTAAGTTTTTTTCTCCGGAAGTATCGCCTGATGGCAAAAAAATTGTTGCAATTGAATTTACTCCTGATTTATTGGCTAAAATTGTAATTTTTGACATTAATGGGCAGGTTTTAAATAAATTTGAAATAAATAAAGATTTTTATCCAATGTTGCCTGTATGGACAGAAGACCAGAAATCAATTGTTTTTCTACAGACATCTGTTGATGGCGAAAGTATGAATATTTTAGATGTACAATCAGGCGAAATTAAAACATTGATTGAACCGCAGTGGATTAAGTTTGATAAACCGATTTGTTACGATAATTTTGTTTTGTTCAATTATGATTTTTCTGGAATTACAAACATTTATGCAATTGATATTAAAACAAAAGAAATTTTTCAGGTTACATCACGAAAATTTGCTGCAAATCAGGCAGTTGTGGATAAAATATCTAAAAAAATATATTTTACCGATTATAATCTAAATGGTTTTGATATTGCTCAAATGGACTATAATCAGGCGGAATGGAAAAAAATTGACAGTAAAAACGCTTTTGTTTTTGAATATTTCAGAGGCAAACAAACAGACAGCTTAATTGAAAATATTGATATTTCTTTCGCTAAAAATGTGCCGGATACATATCAGCCTGAAAAGTACAATCAACTCAAAGGCTTATTTAATTTTCACAGTTGGGGAGTAAATACAGACGGAATAAATAATTATGTTCAGCTTTTTTCTGACAATACAATAAATACAATGTCGCTTGAGGCTTCTGTTTACGGAAATTACTATAATAAAACATTGATGAGTGCTTTAAGACTGCAGTACAAAAAGTATTTCCCCGTTTTTTCAGTTAGTGCAGAAGGTGGTCAAAAAGGTAAAATTTATGATAATGATAAAGTTTATGATTCTTTGGAAAACTGGTCTCATAAAACTTTGAATTTTGGTATAAACGTTCCGTTAAATTTGTCAAAAAACATTCATTACCGATATTTGGATTTTGCATTTTCTTCTGCTTTTGTTAATATGAATAATTTTCAAGGGGATTTTTACGACAACTTGGAGCTTGATTACACTCAACTTTTTACTTATGGCGGAAGTGTCAGTTTTACAAATCGCAGATATATGAATTATCGTGATTTGCTGCCAAGTTTCGGACAAACTTTTTATTTTAGTTACGATAAAGTGCCACGGATATTCAATTTAAGAGGAGAACAATTATTTGCTTCTGCAACATTTTATTTTCCAGGAGTTATGAAACATCACGGAATTCAGATAATTCTAAGTTACGAAGAAAAATCAAAAAGCTCTCAAACCACTTATGACTTTTCTGAAGCTACCGAAATGCCAAGAGGTTATGACTATGATTATTATGACAAAATGCAAAAATTGACTGTTGAATATCAATTACCATTGTTTTATCCGGATTTGAATATTCCATATTTATTGTTTGTTAAACGTGTCAGAGCAAATATTTTTTACGATTATGCGTATCTTACTAAAATTGGTCAAAGTGTTTACAGTTCAACCGGAGCAGAGATTATTTTTGATTTTAATATTTTACGATTAAATCAGTTTACATTTAATGCAGGTTTACAGACTTCATATTTAATTGAAAAAGAAGAATTTAAGGTGTTTCCTATGTTTATGGGTATTGCTTTTGATTTGAGTAAGATTTTAAAAAATTGAAAATCAAAAGTTTAAATAGAATTTTATATTGGTTGTTATAGTTTATTGATGTTTTGAATATTACTAATGCTTTGGTATTTAGTTGTTTAGTTTTATGGCTTACAAATTGTATTAATAATTTGTGTTGTTTTTGTTTTATGTTTTAATAAAAAAAATTATTTTTGCTGATAAATTGGTTGAAATGAAGCAGAATAAGAATAAGATTAATATCAAGAACAAAAAAGCGTATTTTGATTACGAAATTATTGAAAAATATGAAGCAGGAATAGTTTTAAGCGGTACGGAAATAAAATCAATTAGAACCGGTAAAGTTAGTTTGGTTGATTCATACTGTAAATTTATTGACAATGAATTGTGGGTTTTGATGAGCATCGCTGAATATGAATTCGGAAATCTTAATAATCACGAACCTAATCGTCAAAGAAAATTATTATTGACAAAAAGAGAACTGAAAAAATTAGACAGAAAAGTTAAAACATCAGGAATGACAATAGTTCCGTTGCAACTTTATATCAATGACAGAGGACTTGCGAAAATGGAGATTGCTCTTGTTCAGGGAAAGAAAAAATATGACCACAGACAAACTATTAAAGAAAAGGACACGAAAATTGATATGGAACGTGAAAGAAAATACAAATATTAATATTGTTTCATTGTTACATTGCTAAATTCTTTACATACGTTGCATGCAACGTCTCTACTCGAAAAAATGTACAGACGTTGCATGCAACGTCTCTACAAACTCAATAACTCGATAACTTGATAAACTAATCAATGGCTCGAAAAAACAAAATATTTTCTTCTTACCGTAGTCGTTTAATGCTGACTTTTACGACTATTTTAGTGCTTATTCTATCTACTGCTACTGTCAGTACTTATGTGATGATGCGAAAAAATATCAGCGAAAGAATGTTCTCTAATCTTCAGCACGAATTATTATTAAGCACTTACGACATCAAAAATATCATTGACAACAACAGCGAACTTGTTTTGAATTTATCAACTATTCTGAGCAGTTATAACGAAATAATTAAAGACAACCGTCGTACTTTTTTTGAAAATATTTTATATAAAACAATCGAAGATAATTACGATATTTATTCGGTTTGGACAGTTTTTAAACCATATACAATTGACGATTTGGACGAATTTTACGGTAAACCTTATGAAGCAATTACAGGTCAGTTTGCTGTAAATTATAAACGAGAAACCGGCAGAATAAACACTAAAAAAAGCGGACCTGATGATTACACTTTATTGGATAATTACATTCCAAAATTTCAACGTAATCAGCAGGTTATAATTCTCGGACCATTAGAAGACCCTTATTGGCAATTAGCAGGTAAATCATATATAATAAGAATGGTCGCTCCCGTTGTTAACGAGAAACAAATCGTCGGGCTTGTAGGGATTGACATAAACCTCAAAACATTGTCAGAAATTATTCATAAAGCAAACTTCGGTATTTATATTTTGGACGATAATTTATACACAATTTATTCAAACGACCCAAACTCAGCTATCGGTAAGAATATTACCGAAACTTATCCATATCTGAACAATAATTATCAATTTTTAAAAAACATTGCATCTTACAAAAATTTTAAACAATTTGCACCTCTATTTGAACCTGACGAATCAGTTTATTTCAGTTCATATCCTGTTTATTTTTCAAATGCAATGAAATACTGGTCAGTTATTTTTTTTCAGTCAAAACAACAAACACTTTCTGCCGGAAAAAAAGAGGCTTTTACTTTTATTATTGTTCCAATTATTGTATTTGCACTGATTTTTATTACTTTGCTTCTAATTGTTAATAATTTAAGCCGGTTTTTTTCTGAAACAGTAAGATACACTAAAATTTTAGCACGTGCTGAACAAATAAAATCTTTCAGATATGTTAGAGAAAATACAGAAATGAAAAATATTCAAAATTCTTTACTAAATATTTCTTCTCTGTTGGAACAAACAAAAAACTTGACTTATAGTATACTGAATGACAAAAAAATAGATGAAAACGAAGAAAGTTTTAATGATGAAATAAGTAAAAATTTAATAAAAATAAACAAAAAATTTAACGAAGAACGAGCTGTCAGAGAGCAACAAGTGAAAATTCAGGAACAAGTAAATATTGTCAGCAACGCCCTTGCTCAAATAAATGCAATTCAGCGTAATTATTCAGAAGATATTGAAATGCTGGCTTATGAAACTATCAAATTTATAACTGATTTTACAGACTCGGTTCAGGGTGGGTTCTATATTACTGAGGAAAACGAATCAGGAAACTCATATTTGAATTTAATAGCTTTTTACTCATACAATCGAAGGATTTATAATAAAAAAACAATAGAATTTGGAGACGGTTTAGCAGGAACCTGTGCCTTGGAAATGAAACCCGTATATTCAAAAGTTCCGTTAAATTATCTTGAAATAACATCTGGCTTAGGTAAAATACCACCAAACTTTATTTACCTGATGCCTCTGATTAATCAGGATAAAAATTATGGAATTATAGAAATTGCTTTTTTAGAAGAATTAAAAGATCACCACAAACAGTTTTTGAATTCGGTATCCGAAATTATTGCCTCAACTATTGCTACAGCAGAAAATAATGCCAGAACAAAACGTTTGCTCGAACAAACACAGAAAATTACTGACCAGATGAGAGCAAAAGAATTGGAAATGAATGACCAGATTAAAGAACTTGAGAGTTTAAAATCCAGAAGCGAATTGATTGAGCTTGACAGAACAGCTATGTTAAAAACAATCGACAAACTGACTTTTTTTGCCGAATTTGATAGAAATGCTAATGTGCTTTCGATTAATAATAACCTGAGTGAAAAATTACAGATTCAATACGTTGATGCATTGATGATGACTTACTACGATATTCTTTTTGTTATTGATTATGAGCAACACAATGATTATTGGGCAGAAGTTCTAAAAGGAAAAACTGTTGAATATGACCATAATATTTCACTCGGAAAATTTAACTTCTGGTTCAGAAGCATTTTAACACCTGTTTATAATACAAACAATGAAATATACAAGGTTATTTACTTTGCAACTGATTACACAGAAATCAAGAAAAGAGAAGAAGAAGTAAAAAAACTTTTGATTGATATTAACGAAAAAGCAGAGCAGATTTCTGTACAGGAACAAGAATTCGATGATTTTCTGATTGAATATCAAAATGCTATGGAAGAAATGGAAAATATGAAAAAGAAAGTAAATGAACTAACCGAAGAAAAAAATAATTTTGACAAGAGTATGGACTTTATCCAAAAAGAATTTCAAAAAAGATCAAATAGAGCTAAAAGAGTTGAAATGAACCTCAAATCAAGGATTAAAACACTCGAAGATGAATTAGAAGCATTGAAGTCAAAAGAATAAAAAAAAAGCCGTTTTAAAACGGCTTTTTTTGTAAAATTATCCCAGATATTGTTTCAACATATTGCTGCGGGAACTGTGTCGGAGTCTTCTTATTGCTTTTTCTCTGATTTGTCTTACTCTTTCACGGGTCAAACCTAAATGCAGCCCAATTTCCTCAAGCGTCATTTCGGGGGCATTTATTCCGAAAAAGAATCTTACAACATCTGCCTCTCTTTTTGTCAATGTACTCAAGGCTCGTTCAATTTCTATAGATAATGATTCGTCAATCAAATTTTGGTCTGCAAATGGTGTATCATCATTAATAATAAAATCTGCGAGCGTTCCTTCATCATCATCTCTAACAGGTGCATCTATCGAACGATGTCTTGAAGCATTTCTTCTTGAAACACTTAACTTTTCTTCCGATATTTCCATCAGTTCGGCTAACTCTTTTTCAGTGGGTTGCCTGTTATGTTCCTGTTCAAATCTGGCAAGCACTTTATTCATTTTATTTATTGAACCTACCTGATTTAATGGCAATCTTACTATTCTTGACTGTTCAGCAAGAGCCTGCAATATTGATTGTCTTATCCACCATACTGCATAAGAAATAAATTTGAAACCTCTTGTTTCATCAAATTTTTCAGCTGCTCGAATCAAACCTAAATTGCCTTCGTTAATTAAATCCGGCAAAGTTAATCCTTGATTTTGATACTGTTTTGCAACCGAAACAACAAACCTTAAATTTGCCTTTACTAATTTTTCAAGTGCATCTTGATCTCCTTGTTTTATCCTTCTTGCCAATTCAACTTCTTCTTCAATAGTTATCAATTCTTCTTTTCCAATGTCCTGTAAATATTTATCCAAAGAAGTACTTTCTCGGTTAGTAATAGATTTTAATATTTTTAATTGTCTCATAATAAAATATTTGTAAAAAAGTAAAAATAAAAAATTGTGTTCTCACATTCTAACGAAATAAACTTATTTTTTGTTTCAACTTTTTTTACAATTAACTTTTTTTTTAATATTAGTGGATTGAAATTTGTTTATAATCAACTGATAAACATTTTGTTTTTTAGATACAATATTTTTTTGTGTTTGTTTTTTTAAATATTATGAACCGAAATATATACTTAATTGAATTAAATTTATAATTTTGTCATTGCTAAATTTTTTTATTAGGCTGAGAAATATCAATTATTTATAGATTTAATAATTATGAGAAATAAAAATTTATTAAAAATAATTACGATAACAATATTTTTTTTGATACCGTTTTGTATCCTTCATTTTTCGTGCAAAAATGATAAAAATAATGTTGAAAATTTACCGGACACAAATTCTTTTGATTATAATTCTCCTCAGATTGTTAAAATCGAAAATAAAGTTTTTAGTGTACCCTCTCCTATGCAAGCTTCTGCATTGGTTAAAGATAAAAATATACCTTTTGACCCTGACCTTTTGAACAAAGCATCAAATCACGTAAAATATTTAACTTCATTCAAACAGGCTTTAAATATTGGCGTTTATGGTGCAGATATGGGAAATCTCTTTTTATACGATCAGTTATCACAAAGTGCTGAATATTTCAGTGTTATTAAAAACCTTTCTGAAGATGTTGGTATTATGAACTCTATTAATGAGAGTGTTTTGAACAGGATTGAAAATAACAACACTAACAGAGATTCTTTAATGTACATTATATCAGAAGTTTACAGAGAGATAGACTCTTATCTTCTCGAAAATGAGCAAGGTGAACTCGGTATCTTAATTATAACCGGTGGTTGGGTAGAAAGTATTTTTATGTTGACTAAAATTGCTGAAACAACCAAAGACCCTGAAATTATTTCAAGAATCGGAGAACAGCAGAATCCGCTTAATAATCTTATTGAACTGCTTCAGCCATACTACGGTCAAAAATCTGATGATTTTGATTATCTTCTCGAAGCTCTTGTCGAATTATCAATTACTTTTGACGCTATTGAAGCAACTTACGTTTACGAAGAACCTGTTGTTGATGAAATAAATAAAACTTCAATTATTAACAGTACTACTACATACAACATTACTCAGGAACAACTTACTGATATTACTGATAAAATTTCAAAACTCAGAGAATGGATTATTTCTGAATAGTTTAATCGTAAATAAATATAAAAAAATAATGAAAAGGATAATTTTTACATTTTTAATTTTAATATCATTTTTTTTCAAATCAAACGCACAGTTAGACTCCATAATCAATTTTTGCGAAAAGCAAATGCCATTTCCGTATATATCCGATGGACAACAATACAGAGCATTGTTATCCGCAGGTGAAGTAGCTGAATTCAGAATGACTTTTTATGGTGGTGCTACTTACAGAATTGTCATTGCATCTGAACCTAAAAATGCAAGTGCTGTTTTCCGTCTTTACGATATTAATTACAACGAACTTTTTTCTAATATAAATTATAATAACTCAACATATTGGGATTTTAATTTTAAATCAACAGTTGATTGTTTAATCGAAGCTGAATTACCGCCTGAAAAAGAATCGGGTTTTATAATTATGTTCTTAGGGTTTAAGCAACAATAATATAAATGAGTCAGAGAATTTTACGTGCTTTGATGCAACTTTTTGCTCTTATTGCTGCCCCAAAAACCGAAAAAAAAGGCAGAATGTCTATTGTTGAATCGCTCCTTCGTGAACAACTCAACAGGGAGCTTGTTGACGAATATATCGAAATTTTTGAGCAATATGTTCACCAATATAACCAACGTAAAAGTAAATCCAATCCAAATAAATTGTTATCTGTTAGTTCTGTTAAGCTTTTAACTATTTGTTCACTTTTGAATGAAGAACTAATTCAACAGCAAAAAATTATTGTCATTATTAAACTACTCGAATATATCAGAATTGATGAAGTTATTCCGGAACAAGCTTATGAATTTATTACTACTGTTGCCGATTCTTTTAGAATTCCCAAAGAAGAATTTGAAGCAATTAAAAATTTTATCTTCGACCAGAAAACCGCTTTTACTAATCCTGATAGAATTTTAGTCATAAATTCCCGAAAAAAAGACCCTGAAAGAATAAATCATCTTTATGCTGAAGGATTACAAGGCGAGATTTACGTTTTAAACATTAAACTTCATAATTTGCTGATTTTTTATTTCGAAGGCGAAAAAGAAGTATATCTTAATCAGCAGCTTTTATATCCTCATCGTATTTATGCTTTATCGGTAGGTGCTGCTTTACGTACTCCAAAAATTAAACCGATTTATTACAGCGACATTATTACAACTTTTAATTTCGATAAGCTAAAAACAAAAATCGTTTTTGAAGCTGATAAAGTTTTTTACAAATTTAAAAACGGTAAAATCGGAATTCAAGAGTTGAGTTTTACGGAACGTTCCGGTAGATTAGTAGGGATAATGGGAGGCAGTGGTTCGGGTAAAACCACTCTTTTAAACATATTAAACGGAAATTTTGCACCTTCTTCAGGTCATATTTTTATAAACGGTATTGACTTAAGTTTAAATAAGGAACAGTTAAACGGTTTTATCGGCTACGTTGCTCAAGATGACCTTTTAATTGAAGATCTTACTGTTTTTGAAAACTTATATTTTAATGCTAAGTTATGTTTCGGTTCAGAATCTGTTTATTCTCTGAAGAGAAAAGTTATCAAACATCTCAAAGAACTTGGACTATACGAAATCAAAGATATGAAGGTGGGTTCGGTTCTAAACCGCAGAATAAGCGGTGGACAAAGAAAAAGGTTAAACATTGCTCTTGAACTCATAAGAGAACCCCCTATTCTGTTCCTCGACGAACCTACTTCTGGACTTTCTTCAAGAGATTCTGAAAATATTATGGACTTGCTCAAAGATTTGGCTTTGACAGGGAAGTTGGTGTTTACTGTAATTCATCAGCCGTCTTCCGCTATCTTTAAAATGTTTGACAGACTTATTGTGCTCGACCAAGGCGGCTTCATGATATATAATGGGCAACCTATTGAATCTATTATTTATTTCAAATCTGCTGTCAGAGAAGCAGACTGGAGCGATACTGTTTGTCAGGTATGCGGTAATGTAAATTCTGAACAAATTTTTAATATTGTCGAAACAAGGGTTCTTGATGAATTCGGAAATCTAACTCAAACTCGTAAATTTTCTCCTTTCGACTGGAACGAAAGACTAAAAAAACACGAAGAAGAACAAGGTAAGAAGAAATCATATCTTGTAAAAAAATTGCCTCAGATTCATTTTTCGGTTCCTTCAAAGCTACAGCAGTTCATTGTTTATGCTCAGAGAGATTTACTGACAAAATTATCAAATATTCAGAATTTTTTGATAAATATTATCGAAACTCCTTTGATGGCTTTTATTTTAGCCCTTTTAATTAAATATTGGAAAATTGATGAAAATATCGGATACTCTTTGTATTACAACGAAAATTTGCCTGTATATATTTTTATGTCTGTAATTGTTGCCGTTTTCGTTGGTTTATCTGTTAGTGCTCAGGAAATATACCGCGACAGAAGAATACTTAAAAGAGAAGCCTTTTTGAATTTAAGCCGTACAAGTTATTTACTCTCAAAATTGTTTAATTTATTCCTAATTTCTGCCTATCAATCTTTTATTTTTGTTATTATCGGTAATAAAATTATGGATATTTCTTATCTTAATATGTATTATTGGATTATGTTGTTTACTATTTGGTATTCCTCAAATATTGTAGGTTTAATCATTTCGGAAGCCTTTAAAAGTTCTGCATCAATATATATAATTATTCCATTTTTAGTAATTCCTCAAATTATTCTTAGCGGTGTTTTAGTGCCTTTCGACAAATTAAATCCTAATATTACAAAACCAAATACTGTCCCTTTTTTTGGTGAGGTGATGACTGCAAGATGGGCATACGAGGGACTGGCTGTTGTTCAGTATCTCGAAAATCCTTATATTAAAGGCTTTTATGAATATGAAAAAATTATCACCGAAGCAGATTATGTTAAAGATTTTTGGATTAAAGAAATGGAAAATGCTATTACAAAATTAAAAAAACATACCGATGGTATTGAAAAAAATCAAGCCGCTTTAAACAGTTTAGAACTTTTAAAAAACGAATTAACTGCAAAACATTCTTGGAATTATGTTATTGAAAAGGAATTCAGCACTGATTATCTAACTCCGAATTTAATCAACGAAGAAATCCTATATGAAATTACTAATTACTTAAAAAAAGTAAAATTGTTTTATATTAGACTGAGAAATGATGTAAATGAACAGAAAAACAAGTATATTAAAGAGGTAGAAAGCAACGGTAAAATACCTCTTGCTCAAATAAAAATCCTTTATAATAACGAACAATTAGAAAATTTTGTTAAAAATAATAAAGAACCTAAAATAGTTAAATATAAAAACAGACTGTATCGTAAAATGGATCCTGTTTTTTATTTGCCTGAAAATAAATTCTTTAAGTCTCATTTTTATGCACCTGCTAAACCTTTTTTCGGTAAATATATCAAAACTTTTTGGTTTAATACTGCCGTTCTGTGGTTTATGATTTTAGTGTTTTATTTAATGCTTTATTATCAGGTTTTATTAAGAATAATTGAGTTCGTAGAACTTATTAATAGAAAATTGAAGCATATTAAAGAACAAAAAAGCGAAGTTAATGTTGCTCCCAAAAAGAGCAAATCTAAATTTATCAGATTTATTCAGAGGTATTACTAATTTTTTTTTAATTTGTCAGTTAGCCAATGTGCCAATTAGCCAATGTGCCAATTAGCCAATGTGCCAATTAGCCA
>DYKL01000073.1 GCA_020722645.1 Acetofilamentum sp.
TAATCTCCTCTCTATCAATATGAAAAAACTTGAAATTTTTTTCGCAAAATTTCAAAAATATGCTTTATTGTAAAATTTACGTATCTTTTGTTTTCAAACATAGATATATAACGGATTGGATTTATAGAATTTGTTATAAAAATTTCATCGCAACTATGTATGGTTTCAAAAGGTAAATCTTTTTGAATAATTTCAATTCCTTCTTGGTTGCATACATCAATAATTACTTGTCTCATTATACCGCTTATGCAACCTTGTTCTACTGAAGGTGTCGATATTACACCATCTTTAATAAAAAAAATGTTTGAATTTTTTGTTTCAACAATATTATTGTAAGTATTAAGAATAATAACATCATCAAGCTGATTAATAAAAGCATATTTAGACGCTAAAATATAAATCAAAGAGTTATTAGTTTTAAAAGGTGAAAAAATCGAAAAATCTTTTCTGGCATCTTTAAACAAACCAATTTTAAGACCTTGTTCATTTAATTTAAAATGTTCTATTTCTAAATCAAAAGTTTGTATAATAAAGGATACGGTATTATCATTAGGAGTGTAAAAACCACCGGAGTTACGATATATAGTAAGCCTTGTTCTGAAATATTTATAAAGTTTATTTTTTCGAGCCAGATAAACAATAGCTGTTTTAAGTTGCTCAATATCAGCAAGTAAATCAATTTTAATAAAGTCAAATACTTCAAGAGCTTTTTTTATACGGTTGATATGATAATTTAAAAAAGGCAGAGAATTATTAAACCCAAGTATAGTTTCAAAAAAACCGTCACCATATAAAAAAGAACGATTATCGGCAGAAAAAATCAAATCGTCTTTTTTTTTTAAAATACCATTAATAATAATGTATTCATTGCTCATAAATTGAGTTTGTTAAGTTATCGAGATATCGAGTTTGTAGAGGCGTTGCATGCAATGTCTGTACATTTTATCGAGTTTGTAGAGACGTTGCATGCAACGTCTGTACAGTATGTCAAGTTATCGAGTAGTCTATTTGTTGAGTTGTTGAGTTTGAAATATGATTATCACAATAAACAACAAAAAAAACGACAATTATATATTATTTATAATTATCTGTTGAATTTTTTTCATTTCGTCTTGTGAAAATTTTAATTTTGGAGCAGCAAGACTCATTTGACTTTCACTAACAAAAGGAATTAAATGAATATGAGCGTGTGGTACTTCGGTACCAACAACCAAAAGCCCAACTCTTTTGCAATCGAAAGATTTATCAAGCGATTTTGCAATTTTTTTAGCAAAAATTGTCATTTCAGAAAGAATATTATCATCTAAATCGAACAGATAATCTACTTCTTTTTTTGGAACAACCAAAGTATGCCCTTTAGCAACAGGATTTATATCTAAAAATGCAACGAAGTTATTATCTTCTGCAACAATTAGTGCAGGTATTTCTTTGTTAATTATTTTTGTAAATATTGATGCCATGATAGTTATAAAGTTTATAAAGTTTGTAAAGCCTGCCCTGTAAGGGTCTTTAAAGTTTGTAAAGTAAAAAGTATATATTATAGGTTAAGAATGTTGAAGTTTAATGAGAATACATCTGAAACAGTAGATAGAAAAATTATTACTACTTAAATATCATTTGATTTAACATATTAATTAAAATATTAAATTGAAATTTCTAGTATTTCAAATTCAATAATACCCGAAGGGACAGAAATTTTAGCAATTTCTCCGATTTTTTTTCCTAACAACCCTTTTGCAATAGGTGTTTTAACAGAAATTTTGCCTTTTTTAATGTCAGCTTCCGATTCAGGAACAATAGTATATGAAATAACAGAACCGTTAGATAAATTTTTTAATTTAACAACATTCATAAGAGTAATTTCATCAGTATTAATGCTATTTTCGTCAATTATTCTTGCATTCATAATTTTATCTTGTAACATTGCAATTTTAGCTTCGAGCATTCCTTGAGCTTCTTTTGCGGCGTCATATTCGGCATTTTCAGACAAATCACCTTTATCTCTGGCATCAGCAATTTGCTGAGTTATATTTTTTCTTTCAACTTTAATTAAATAATCCAATTCTTTTTTTAAATTATCAAGACCTTCTTTTGTAATGTAATGAATTTTTGACATATTGTTACAGTTTTATATAAACAAAAAGCAGAACCTTCTAAGTCCTGCATATTTTTTTTGCAAAGATAATTAAAAATTAAAATATACAAAAAATATATGAAGAAAAAATAATATATCTTTTGAAGTTATAGTAGTATTTATTTAATATTCAATGCATTAAGAGCATTATGATATCTTTTAGCATAAATCAAATGTTGAGTCAGGTTGTCTGTAAAATAATGATAGCCTGAAAAATCTTCTTTTGCACACATATATATATAATCATTTTTATTATAATTCAAAACAGCATCAATAGAATTGATGTCAGGAATTAGAATAGGTCCGGGGGGTAAACCCAAATTCAAATACGTATTGTAAGGAGATTGAACTTTTTTTTGATAATCATAAACTCTTTTGATTGTAAAATCACCAATTGCAAATATCAAAGTAGGGTCAGACTGAAGGGGTATGTCTTTACGAAGACGATTTATATACAAACCTGCAATAATAGGTCTTTCGTCGGGATTAGCCATTTGTTCGGACTGTACAATCGAAGCCAGAACAATGACTTCTAGTTGAGTAAGGTTTATTTTCTTAGCTTTTGCAAGTCTTTCGTCTGTCCAGAACTTATCATATTCATTTTTCATTTTTTTCACAAAATCTTCAACAGAAGTATTCCAATAAAATTCGTAGGTGTTAGGAATAAAAATAGAAGGAACTGAATAATTGTCAAGAGAATATAAATTCAAAAATTCATCACTATTCAAATAATCAACAAGTTGCTGTTCGGAAAACTCAAAATAAGGAGCAACTTTTTCGCAGAGAGCTTCAACTGTTCTAACAGAAGGAATCAGGACTTTAACGGGTTCTTGATTCCCTGAACGAAGCAGGTTTACAAGGTTCCAATTACTTAAGCCGTTATTAATTTTATATTTTCCGGGCTTAACATAAATATCGTATTTTTTCAATTTTGAAATTATTACAAAAAATTTCTTATTTTTAATAATTTCAGAATTAGTTAAGGAATCCAAAACGTTCTGAAAATCACTATCAGAAGTAATATACAGATAAGTATATTCTTCTGAAATACTAACATTAGGCGAAAAAGCCATTTTATAACCAATAAATCCAATAATTGCACCTATTAAAATTAAAAATACGAATATAAAAATAAGAATTTTTTTAAATTTCTTCATAATGAATAAATTATAAATTATTTAATAAGTTCGGTTTTATCATTAAATGAACGGATTACGTCTTCGAAAATATTATGATTGCTTGAAGAACTTATTTGTTCTGAATATTCTTGAATAGCCTGTAAATAAGCAGTTTCATAAGAAATAAAATCATTAAGAGACATTCCTGTGTTGTATGACTCTTCGATTGATTTTTCCAATAAATTATCTTCAAAATTTTTCAGTTCTTCTTTTTCTTTCATCAATTTCTGTGTAATAATATGATTATCTTTAAGTTTAAGAAGTTCGGACTGGGCTTTTGAATAGAAATCGATTTTAGACTTTTCGAGTTCAATAATATCTTCGTAACGCTTTGAAATAGCTTTGTATTCATTAACAAGCATCTGGTCGGAAGTTGAAGAATAACTTTTTTCTAATTCAGCAATTTTGTGATTACTTTTCACAATAACTTCTTTGTGTTTAAGTATATAATTTGAAACACTTTTTATTTGAGAGATAATTTCCTGCAACTTTTTATCTTTTGTTTTTTCATCTTTTTGATTTTTCAGCATAAAATCGGTAATTCTGATGTCCTGTTCAGGCGTAAGCACCATTTCTTTGCTGATATTCAAGATAATTTCAAATAATTGTTCGTCATTAGAAAGGTCATAAGCATCTAAGAGCAAATCTAAGGCTTCATTGTAGCGATTGTTTCTGATTTTACCGATAGCTTTATTTATGAGCCTTCTTGCTTTTTCATGTTTATGTTTGAACAATCCCACAAAAATAAACAGTACAATTATAATGGCAAGAAGTGAAAAATAAACAAAAAGAAAGCCACCGCCTTTTAGAGCTAATTTGACCATTATTGCACCAAAAACGAAAAGAAACAATTGAGCAGAATTGAACAGATTCAGTTGTTTCCTGTTTTTAATAACCTGCCTGAGACTTTTTTCGTGTTCGGAAGGTGGTAAGATTTGGCTAAAAATTTTATCTTTAATGTAGTCAAACATTGTTTGCATCGGAAATCAATTTTATTTATTTTTCGATAATTTTTTTATAAAAAGTTTCAAATTTATCAGAGAACCAAAAAGAAAACATAGAGGCAAATCTAACAGCAAAATTCAAATTAATGTATTCTTCGTGTTCATTTTTTTTGAGTATAAAGCTGTTTAATCCATATTTATTGGCATAAACAAGATTTTCGAGATGAATTTTAGAAGTTAAAAATGTGCTTCTGACAGCCGAGACAATATCATTTGTGATGAGTAAAGCAATTCTGTCGGCAGTTATTTGCATCATACGGGAAATTGCGATTAACTCTTCCTTTTTAGCATTTTCTTTTGATGGCTTGGTATTTTTAATTGCATCAAGCATTTGAGAAGCGATAATAAGTAAACTTGTACTTTTTTCGCCGGCAGTAATAATTTTTTGACCTTTGCTTAAAGTTCTTGAAATTTGTTCGTTTTTCTGAATAAAATTAGAGAGCAGGTTAATTTTTTGAGCATTTTTGAGCAAAGAAGAAACATTTCCGGCAAAAGGGATAAGATTAATAAAAGAATCAAGCACAAAATTACCCTTTTCCATAGCACCACGCCAAATATCAGTAGCAGTAATTTTCGAAAATTTGAAATACAGAAATGCCAGTTCATAAGCGATAGCAAATTTCAATTCGTTGTAAGTAAGTATATACGGAGAATTTTCAATTAAATGTTCATTTCCGATAACAATAAAAGGCGGATTGGCTTCATAAGCACGAACACCAACGGAATATTCGCCATAAGAAATATATACTTCGAGATTTTGAAAGGCAAAAAAATGTATCAAATCAGCAATAATTTCAGCAACATTTTGATGTTTAGCAGGAGTCATTCTATCTGCAAATTTCTTGACAGCCGAAACTTCAGGGGTTTTGTACGTAGAAATCCACTTTGTAAAAGAATGTAGAGTTCCGTTTTTTTGCACAGACTCGTGTTTAAGTTCATTGAGGTCTTTGGGGTTAGCTGCAAGATATTTTGTAGTTTGTTTATCAGGGATTTGATTTAAACCTTCACCTTTAAGAATATTTAAAACAGCCTTAGATTTTCTCTTTAAAACCTCATCATCAACGGCAGTGAGGTCATATACTTTATTTATAGACAAAGGCTGCAATTGTGCAATATCTTTGATGTAATTTTTAGCTTCTTTCTGCGGTACAACATTAGACAATAAATCCAAAATCAAAACTTTGAGAAATTTACCGCTCAATTCGCCGGTTGGGTCAACATTTGACGGAGGTAACAAATCGAAAACAGCTAAATCAGGCATTTTTTTGAGGTCATTTTTCAGAATTTTTTCTGCTTCATCATATTTTTCGATTCCAATTAAATGCCGACTAAATTCAATATCATATAAAATTTTATTATATTTTTCTTTTTCATTAACTAAAATATTTTGATAAACAAGAGAATGAAATGGAAAAATACTTTTCAGTTGAAGCTTATTTTCCGAAGCTTCCGACAAAATTTTAAGAATAAAAACACTTTGTTCTTTACTCAACTTCCAGTCATTAAACCAAAAAACAAGGGCTTCTTCGGCTTGTGAAGAGTTCAAAATATCAGTAACAATTTTATTTAATTTACCGTTTTCAGTATATTCTTTTGTAGTTTTCTGTTTATCGATAATAAAATCGAGTAAAAATATTTTAATGGGAGCTAAAATTTCATCTAATTGAGATAACAAAAACTTGGCAAAGTTAAAATAATTATAATTTTTTGATTTAGAGACATTTAATTTAACAAATTCGTTAATTCTAGTTAGATTGCTCAAAGAAGAGCATTTAGAAATTTCTGAATATTTGGAATAATCAGATAAAGAAGCAGTCCAAAGGTAATTTTCGACATTAATATTAGTTTTAAATTTTTTCTTAACTTCTATCTTCCGATTTTGCAAATCAAAAGCATCAATAATTATTCCATTTTTATCGAAACACAATAAAAAAGAATCAAAATTAGACATAACAAAAAACCAGTTCGATTTTTTATCGTAAGTTTTGTTAGAAGCAATATTTTTCAGAGAATTAACAGGTAACCAAGCGAGTAAAATTTCTTTATCTTCTCTATCTGCAAGAAAAAAATTCTGAAAAGCAGAATTAAACTTTTCAACGTAAAAATTTTCGTTTGAAGCATAATTTAAAACATTAGTGTTTTTGTTATTCTGATGCAAAAAATCAAAGATAAATTTTTCGATATTATCAACAAAAAAATTGGTAAAAAAACTGCCTTTTTGCAACTTTTTATCGTAAGTTGGATTATCAAACCATTTAGTATCAATGAAAAAGAAAGATAAATAAGATCCTTTTTTTGAAATAACTAAAGAAACAGGTTTAGAAAAACCAAAAAATTTAGCCAATTTAGAAGTGTTCACAATTTTCAATGTGATAATATCGTGTATATCAGAGCGTTCAACACTTAATTTATGTTCATCAGACAGCCATTTTGATAAACTACCGCACAATTCATCAAAATCAGTATTTTCTGGAATGTAGAAGCTTCTTGCATTAAAAAAGAGAAGAAAATTCAAATAATTGTATATCTCTTGGTCAGATTCGATTTTTTGCTCCTGAATATCAGCATATTTATCAGCCAACGACTTTCTGATACTGTTGTATTGAAGGAAAATTTTTTTCATTCTAAAATATTTATCTTGAATTACAAATATTGTAAAAAAATTTTGAAAACAGACTTAGTTTTTTGACTAACTTTGAACATTTCATCAGTTCTATGTCCTACAACCCAAATTATTTGAGAGTCAGATTCAAGTATCCATGTATTTTCTTTTTGAATTTTTGAAAATTTTTTATCAATAAAAAAATCGCTTAATTTTTTAATTTTTCCGTTCATACCAAAAGGTTTAAAAAAGTCACCTTTTTGCCATTTTCTTAACAAAAGCGGAAATTTTAATTTATCAAAGTCAAAATAAGCATAATTTCTGTTATTTATAATGCTAATGTCTTCAATTTTTTCTTTTTTTAACAATAAATTAGCATTTTTCTTTTCATAAATATCAAAATATAAAATTTCAGTATCTTCGTAAATCAAGTATGTTTTTTCGGAAAATTTATTTATTTCACTCAAAATCAGGTCATTTCTCTCTTTTGTTATTCTGTATTTTTCGGTATAAAAAATTTTTCCTGAAATACTGTCAAGAGAATTGGTAATATTGTTGATTTGTGAATAATTGAAGCCGTAATCTTTCAAAAACTCAAATAAAAATAAAACTTTGAAATTATAACTTTTAAGTTTATCAATATTTATACTTATAAAAGAATCAGAAAAAGAAATACAATTTTGCTGAAAATCAGAAAAATAGCTTAAAAAGAAATCATAATATTTTTTAATATTATTAGTTGTTTCTAATAAATTATTATTAAAAGCAGGGTTAATTTTTTGAAATTCAGGAATAATGTTATGTCTGATTTTATTACGCTGATATTCGGTTTGATTATTAGTGTAATCAGTTCTGAAATCGAGTTTGTTAATTTTACAATAATCCAAAATATTCTGTTTAGAAGCAAAAAGTAAGGGACGAACAATATTTTGGGTTACCTCCGGAATTCCGGCAATCCCTTTTATTCCTGTTTTTCGTGTAATATTCAATAAAATTGTTTCGATATTATCATCAGAATGATGACCGGTAGCAATTTTAGTAAATGAATGATTTTCAGCAACTTCATTAAACCATTGGTACCTTAATTCACGAGCAGCCATTTCGACAGAAATTTTATTTTTTTCGGCATACTCAACGGCAGGAAGCACCTTTGAAAAAAACTCTACATTATATTTTGAAGCCAAATCTTTTACAAACACCTCGTCAATATCGGCATCAGGTATTCTGATTTTGAAATTACAATGAGCAATCGCAAAATTATAACCTGCCTTAAACAACAAGTCCAAAAGCACAACAGAATCAGCACCTCCGCTTACAGTTACAAGAATTTTATCGATTTTTGTAAATAATTTTTTAGCTTCAATATTTTCTATAAACTTTTGTAGCATAGCAGTTCATTGTTTCATTGTTTCATTGTTTCATTGTTTCATTGTTTCATTGTTTCATTGTTGGCTGGCGTTTTTTTTGGGTAATTGAATTTGTCGGGTTTAATCAATCTTTTTTCTGCGAATCGGCATAGTCATACATCTTGCCCCACCACCACCTCTTAATAATTCAGAACCGTGAATAGTTACAAGAACTTTTTTTGTTTTTTTAATGTTCGACTTTTCGTTAATAACGTCCTTTGCTGACATAACTTCAAACCCTTCTTTATCAAGTGCTTCGATAGTATGAGAATTTCTTTCGTAACCAATAATTTTTCCGGGAGCAAAGGCAAAAAAATTAGCTCCGCTATGCCATTGTTCTCTGATTTGATTATGTTCGTGTTTTCCACCGCAAAGAATCGGTTTTAAGTCCATTTTCAAATCTTTCAAAGCCTCAATAATGTTGTCTTTATGCTTAATTGATTTAATTTTCCCGTTTGAAACAGTTATATGAATCGTATAAAATTTGTTAGTTCTAAGTATAACCGGTTTATAAATCATACATTTATCAACATCAAGCAAAGTAAAGACCATATCAAGATGAATAAAAGACTCAGGAGAATGCGGTAACTCCTGCACAATTATATGTTTTACGGATTCTCTGCTGTCAATTTTTTTGGCAATGTAGTCAATAGCTTGCGAAGTAGTACGAGTGCCCATTCCAATCAGCAAAATGTCTTTACGAGCAACAAGAATATCGCCGCCTTCCATAGTTAAATCGTCTGAAAAAGAACGGCTTAATTCAGGATTGATAGTATTTGTAATAAATCTTTTGTGATTTTCAAATATAGCCTCCATAATAAAAGATTCTCTGATTCTTACGTTGTTAGCCATACGATTTATAAGAACATTATTATTAATTGCAGAAGCAGAATCACGCATATAAAAAAAGTTGTGTAATGGCTGAAGGGCAAAATAATCTTCGCTTAAATAATTTGTTAAAGAATCTTTCGGAAGCGGAACACCCTCAATCAAAAGACTAGCAAGTTGTTTCGGGTCTTTTTCGATTAAGATATTTCGTAATTCCTTGTATTTACAATTCTCAAATATTTTGTCAATTAAACTATTTTTAGTGGACTTATTTTCAAGAATATCAATTAATAATTTTTCGACAAAAAAGACGTTTGTAACTTTTTGTAAGACACCGCTAAACTGCTCATACTCAACATTTGCAACATTCTTATTTAAAATATCACTATATAAAGCTCTTTTGGCATTTTCGGGCGTCATATTTTCGATTTCACTTCCGGGTTTGTGAAGAATAACAGCCTCTAATTCACCAACTTCCGAATCAATTTTAATTTTGATTTTATTTTTATCTTTATCAGGCATAATTATTAGTTTGTAAAAATATATTGAATAATGTTAGCACCCATTTGTAAGGCTTCAAGATGTTTTTCAGGCGGGTCGTTATGAACCACAGGGTCTTCCCAACCGTCTCCCAAATCACATTCATAGTCATAAAAAACAACTAATCTACCTTCGTAGAATATACCGAATCCTTGCGGAGGTTTGCCATCGTGTTCGTGGATTTTCGGAAGACCATTATTAAAATTATATTTTTGATGATAAATCGGGTGTGAAAAAGGTAATTCGACAAAATCCTGTTCCGGAAAAACTTTTTTCATTTCTCTGCGAATATATTCATCAATTCCATAATTGTCGGAAATATGCAAAAAACCACCTGAAATCAGATAATTTCTAAGATTATCGGCTTCCTGCCCCGAAAAAATAACATTTCCGTGTCCTGTAATATGAACGAAAGGATAGTTAAAAATATCCTGACTGCCGACATCAACAGTAGCATATTCAGGCGAAAGATTGGTTTTTAAATTCTGATTGCAAAAATCAATCAAATTAGTCAAAGATGTGGGATTTGCATACCAATCGCCTCCCCCACTATACTTTAAAAGTGCAAGTTTAGCAGAATAATTTTGTGAAAAACCTGATAAAACAGAAATGCACATTATAAATATCAAAAATATTTTTTTCATTGAATTGAAATTTATTTTGCAAAAGAAATAAAAAAATGCCTAATAATCAATTGCTTTATATTAGAATCAACAAAATTATAACAATTTGAAAATAAACCCGTTTGAATTGATAAGATTTTTATCATTTTTAAGTTTAATTATTAATTTCAAGTTTGCAATAAATTTAATTTTCACCATATTTGCACACTCAATAATTAATAAAGCTTGCCCTGTATGGGTCTAAAATTTTATAAAGGATTGATTTAAGCATTTAATAATAAATATATATAAAAATATGAAAATTTCAGTAATTGGAACAGGTTACGTCGGTTTAGTTACCGGAACTTGTTTTGCAGAAACAGGTGTAAATGTTCACTGCGTTGATATTGACGTTCAAAAAATTGAAAATCTTAAGAAAGGTATTTTGCCGATTTACGAACCCGGATTAAATGCTATGGTTGAAAAAAACGTTGAAAAAAAACGTTTACATTTTACAACTGACATCAACGAAAGCATTATAAATGCAGATGCCGCATTCATTTCAGTAGGCACTCCACCAGATGAAGATGGCAGTGCAGATTTGAAATACGTTTTAGCCGTTGCAAGAAGTATTGGTAAAACACTTGACCATTATATGGTTGTTGTTACTAAAAGTACTGTACCGGTTGGGACAGCCGAAAAAGTCCGTCATGCTTTGCAAGACGAATTAGACAAAAGAGGCGTAAACATTAAATTCGATGTTGCTTCAAATCCTGAATTTCTTAAAGAAGGTGATGCTATAAACGATTTTATGAAACCCGACAGAATCGTTATAGGGACCGACACAGAACAAGCAACAGAAGTAATGCGTAAATTGTACAAACCATTTTTACTGAACAATCATCCAATTTATTTTATGGACATTCCTTCGGCTGAACTCACAAAATACGCTGCAAACGCAATGCTGGCAACTCGTATCAGTTTTATGAACGAAATTGCTCGTTTATGCGAAAAAGTTGGTGCTGATGTAAACAGCGTTAGACGCGGTATTGGTTCAGATACAAGAATTGGCAATAAATTTTTATATGCAGGTACAGGTTACGGTGGTTCTTGTTTCCCAAAAGATGTGAAAGCTCTTATCAGAACAGGGAACGACAATGGAGTGCCAATGAGCGTTATTCAAGCTGTTGAAGATGTAAACGATGCTCAAAAAAGCATACTTGTTGATAAACTTATAGTTCATTTTAAAGGCAATTTGAAAGGAAAAACTATTGCACTATGGGGATTGGCATTTAAGCCAAATACAGATGATATGCGTGAAGCTCCTGCACTGGTCATTATAGAAAAACTTTTGGGAGCCGGTGCAAAAGTAAAAGCTTATGACCCTGTTTCGATGGAAGAAACAAAACGCAGAATCGGAAACGTAATTACTTATTCAAAAGATTTGTATGATGCGGCTGACGGTGCTGATGCAATTCTTTTGGTAACAGAATGGAATGAATTTAGAGTATTGAATTTCAGTGTTTTATCGAAAATAGTAAAAGAAAAAATTATTTTTGACGGAAGAAATATTTACGAACCCAAAGAAGTTATGGAAAATGGATTTGTTTATTACGGGATAGGAAGAAGAGTTTAATAGTTTGTAAAGTTACAAAGTTTTTAAAGTTTTTAAAGTTATATTGCAGATAACTTGATAATTACCCGTTGAGTTTTCAGCGGTTTTTTTTATTTCAATGTTTAAATTCTTTAAAACTATATATATCAATAATTCGTTAATTTTTCAATTAGCGTCATCCTGAGTGATAACGAA
>DYKL01000534.1 GCA_020722645.1 Acetofilamentum sp.
CTTCCTTCGTTATCACTCAGGATGACGCTAATTGAAAAATTAACGAATTATTGAAAAAAATATTAGCCAAAAAAATTTTGTCTTGCCTACGTTTTTTTGTTAAAAATGCATGCATCACTTGATATTACTGCAATAGACCCAAATTTAGCCGGTGAACTTCCGTTGTATTGTCTCAATAAGGTTATTTTTTATATATGTTTTTTTTCTGCATTTTCAACTCTCTATTTGTCATAAATATAGTAAAACTGCTGTTTATATATCAAAAAATATTATTTTGTTGTTTTATCACAGTTTTTTGCTTTTTTAAAATAAGATTTCTAAATTTGTCAAAAAAGTTGTTATGAATTTATTAAGCTCAGAATTTTTCAAAAATAACCGTAAAAAAATATTTGCCGAATTACCCGAAAAGTCAGCGGCAATAGTGATTTCAGCCGACGAACTTCCCCGTAACGGCGACCAGAGTTACCCTTATAAACAAAATCCTAATTTGTTTTATTTAACCGGAATTGAACAGGAAAAAACTATACTTTTACTTAATCCATCGCATCCAGAAAAAACGAAGCAGGAAATTCTTTTTATCAGAAATGCTTCTAAAACAGAACAAATATGGGAAGGTCATAAACTGACAAAAGAACAGGCAAGCGAAATCTCAGGCATACAAAACATTAAATTTTATGATGATTTTTTTTCAATGTGGGGCGATTTGCTCTTTTACTGCGAAAACATCTATTTATCTGTAAATGAAAACACTAAATATCAAAGGTTTTATGATGATGCTGATTTCAGATTTATCAAAAAACTGCAATATCAATTTCCTTTGCACAATTACAAAAGGCTTTCTCCTTTAATCATAAAAAACAGACTTGTAAAATCAAAGGAAGAGATAGAACTCATAAAAAAAGCAATCAGCATAACAAATGATGCCTTTCACAGAGTTTTAAAATTTCTGAAGCCCGGGAAAACTGAATATGAAATAGAAGCCGAAATAACTCACGAATTTATCAGGCAACAAGCAAAAAATCACGCTTATCAGCCAATAATAGCCTCCGGCGAAGACAATTGCATTTTGCATTATGTTAAAAACGACAAAATATGTAATGCCGGCGATTTGGTTTTGCTTGATTTTGGTGCTGAATATCAATATTATGCCGCTGATTTAAGCAGAACAATTCCTGTCAGCGGAAAATTTGAAAAATTTCAGGCAAAAGTTTACAATGCTGTTCTGACAGTCCAAAATGAAGCAAAAAAACTTATGAAACCCAAAATGACAATAAATAAGTGGAATATCGAAGTCGGCAAAATAATGGAAGAACAGTTACTTTCTCTTGGTTTGCTTACTAAACAAGATATAAAATTACAATCGCCTGAAAATCCGGCTTACAAAAAATTTTATATGCACGGAACCGGTCATTTTATGGGTCTTGATGTTCACGACGTCGGAACAAACGACACTCCTTGGCAAGTAGGAATGATACTCACAAACGAACCGGGAATCTATATCCCCGACAAAGGTTTTGGCATTCGCATCGAAAACGACATTTTAATAACAGAAAAGGGAAACACAGACCTGACGAAAGATGTGCCTGTTGAAATTAATGATATTGAAAAACTTATGAATCAATAAAAATGAGAACAATTTTAATCATTTTGTTGTTACTTGTTAATTGTAACATTTTTTCGCAGGAAAGAGTTGAATATGTTTTGCAGAATTTTGATTTTTTAGAAAATACTCGTGATTTTACAATATCTAACGGAACTTACTTTTAAAAAGCGTGGATTTACAGGGCTTTGCTGCTGATTT
>DYKL01000535.1 GCA_020722645.1 Acetofilamentum sp.
TATACCAAACATTAAAATTTGTTACCAACATTCTTTAATAAAAGAGCCAAAATTTCTAACGCACAAGGAATGCCCCCCGATTTACGTGCAAAGTTATCTTTTGAAGATTTTAACGGCAATAATGTTCTCGAAGCTCTTGAAACTGCTAAAATTACTATGATTATTTCAAACGTTGGTAAAGGAATTGCAAAAGATTTATATGTTACTGTTTCTGACGACTTGAATGACAACAACCTTGTTATTACTGATAAAATTCGGATAACAAAACTTTTTCCTGCACAAACTGACACTTTTCAAATAGAATTATCTTCTAAATTTGGTATTGTAACTAATACACACAACCTTACTATTTCTGTTTCTGAAGATAATGGGTTTGATATGCAACCCGTTTTACTTACTCTGCCAACAATTGAATACCAGAAGCCTAATTTAAAACTTAGCGGACTTAAAATTATTGAAACCGGTAATAATGTGTATGTTAAAAATTACGACGGAAAAGTTGAAAAAGGTGAACGTGTTAAAGTGGTGCTTTCTATACAAAATATTGGTAATAATTTGGCACAAAATGTTAATATTGATGTATCAACTTCAAACAGTGATATTTTGCTTTTTGATAATTCAAAAAATGTAGGAGACATTAAAATTGGAGAGGTTATAGAATTTACATTTGTTCTTATGCCTAATAATAAAGTTAATGTTACCGGAAAATTGCCTTTAAATTTAAATGCCTCAGTAAAATATGATTTTGGTAGTATTTCAAATCAACAACTTCCTATTTCATTTGACCAAAAACCACCTGAACCTCAGTTTGTTAATATAACTCCCGATTATAGTGCCTTTAATAATCAAGCTTCTTTTGTGTTTTCAAATAACGATAAATTTTCGTTGAATGATGATTTGTCGATTGATACCGAAATACCTAAGAACACATCAAAAAACAACACTTTTGCATTAGTAATCGGAAATTCCAATTACAGTGGTGGTGGTTCAGATTTGGCTAATTTACTTTACACTATTAATGATGCTCGTATTTTTAAAAAATATGCTGTTAATGTATTGGGTGTTCCGGACAATAACCAACATATTTACTATGTTGAAAATGCAAATTATACTTCAATGCTTAAAAATCTTTCAAACTTTAAAACTCTTATTCAAAATAGTAGTCCTAATGATGTTTTTTATGTTTATTATAGCGGTCACGGTGCTCAAAACAAAGACAGTATTCCGTTTTTAATACCCGTTGATGCTACTATGGCAATGTTAGAAAATCTTGCAATTAAACTTGATGATTTTTATGATTATATAACTCCACCACAAGGAAAAGGGAAAGTTATTGTTTTTTTAGATGCTTGTTTTAGTGGAGAAAAAATAACTCAAAACGCAAAAGTTGGGTTGCGAAGACCTCCTAAAAAGATAAATATAAATGCTAATATTCTTGTTTTTGCCGCTTCAAGCGGAAGCGAAATTTCGCAAGAATATGCTTCTAAATCTCATGGCTTGTTTACTTTCTTTTTATTAAAAGTTTTACAAGAATCCGAAGGTGGTATTACTTATGGCGAACTTGCCGAAAAAATAATTGAAGGTGTACATCTTACAAGCCTCAACCCTCAAAACGGTTTTGTTGAGCAAAAACCACAAGCTAACGCCGGTACAAGCATTGGTGAAGATTGGAAAACTTGGAATGTGTATTAAAATTGAAAACTAAAGCGTGGAGTGTCAGCGTCCACGCTTGACACAAAAAAAATGTGTCAAGCGTCCACGCTTGACACAAAAAAAATGTGTCAAGCGTCCACG
>DYKL01000536.1 GCA_020722645.1 Acetofilamentum sp.
AATTTTTGCTGCTAATCGTAATTTTAAAATCTCAACGATTTTAAAATATCCGAATGAAATGAGGTTATTAATTTTTTAAATTTTTAAAATTACTCGTAAATTTTTTAATCACCTCGCTTACGCTCGGAGATTTTAAATAAATTTAAAATAGTGGGAAAGATAGGATAAATTGTTAAAATGATTGAAACAGAAGAATTATTAAATATAAAAGAAGCCAGCAATTGGGCTACGGAATATTTGGGAAAAACCGTAACGACTTCAAATATTTTATACCTTATTCAATACGGGCGAATTAAAAAGATAGGAATCAATGGAACGACACAGATCTCAAAGCAAGAACTAATTAATTACTACAACTCCTACAAAGAACACCATGAACTTTTCTGGAAAGACCGGTTAGGCAATGACTTAAATTGGGATTTATCATTTGACCAATACACGGAGGCAGAAACAACAAAGCATGTTCACCGGCTTCATCCATACAAAGGTAAATTCATTCCGCAACTTGTAGAGTATTTTCTTGACAATCATACAGACAAATTTAAAAAAGAAATTTATTTCAATAAAGGAGACATAGTTCTTGATCCGTTCTCGGGAAGCGGAACAACAATGGTTCAGGCAAGTGAACTTGGAATGCACGCAATTGGTATTGATGTTTCTACATTTAATACTCTTATTGGAAATTGTAAGATCTCAAAATATAATTTGGTTGAAGTTCAGACAGAAATTAATCAAATAACGAATGCGTTCAAAAAAAAATTATCTAATTCTCGCACATTGGAATTTGAAAAAAAACTAACACATGCACTTTACGAGTTTAATAACAAATATTTTCCGGTTCCCGAATATAAATACAGATTAGAACGAGGAGATATTAACGAAGTGCAATACGGAGCGGAGAAAGAAAAAGAATTTTTAGCTGTTTATGATAAACTTGTAGAAGAATATAACATCAAACTCCGCCAAGACAAGACGGATACATTTTTAGATAAATGGTACCTACAAAATGTCAGGGAAGAAATAAACTTTGTGTTTGATGAAATCAAAAAAATCAATAATGCAGAAACAAGAAATATCATCAGTGTAATTTTAAGCAGAACTATTCGTTCCTGCAGAGCAACAACACACGCAGATCTTGCGACATTGGTTGAACCGATAATAGCACCATATTACTGTGCAAAGCACGGTAAAATATGCAAGCCGCTTTTCTCAATTTTTAAATGGTGGAATATATACACCAATGACACCCTAAAACGACTTGCACATTTTGACAAATTAAGAACTAATACTTTTCAGGTTTGCTTAACCGGAGACAGCAGAACAATAGATATTTTTAAAGAACTTGAAAAGAAAAATCCTGCCTTTGCAGAGTTAGCAACAAAGCAAAAAATCAAGGGAATATTTTCCAGTCCGCCTTATGTCGGTTTGATTGACTACCACGAACAACACGCTTATGCTTATGATTTGTTTGGTTTTGAGCGAAAAGATGATTTGGAAATAGGGCCTTTATTTAAAGGGCAAGGTGGAGAAGCAAAACAAAGTTATATTCGGGGAATTGGTGATGTTCTCAATAATTGCAAAAAATATTTGGTTGATGACTACAATATATTTTTAGTAGCAAACGACAAATATAATCTATATCCTATCATTGCGAAAAATGTCGGAATGCAAATTGTAAACCAATACAAACGACCGGTATTAAATCGCACCGAAAAAGACAAAGGTGCTTATGCAGAAATCATTTTCCACTTAAAGAAAAAGTAAAATAATTTCGTTAGCACTC